>CANRHT010000278.1 GCA_947630465.1 uncultured Pseudomonadaceae bacterium | reverse complement strand
AACAGGTCGGTTTTTTAAGTTATCTCCTCATCAGGCTAAACACGGTTTTAGACCCGCACATGTGCGGGTCTTTTTTTTACTAGACATATAGGTTATATAGATGTTTAAGATTTGCACATAATAAGCAGATATTGAACATTGCTAGACCAGCAAGCCTCAACCTTAAAAACAAAACGTGCAAATCTTGCACAATTTGTTCGTTCTAGCTATAATTTGTCCACTGGTTAAACAGAGCGTGCAAATTATGAGCAACATTTTGTCACTTCACAATCAAAGCCCCGCTATCAAGCAGGCTGAGCTTTTTGCTGACTTAACGGAAGAGCAGAAAAGATACGCTGAAAACCTACTCAATGATTGGTATGCCAAACTTTCTTTAATCAGTGGAGCCGCAACATCTACAGCAGACAGCTATTTGTCAGCCGTTAAGCGATTGCTCAGGGTTAGTCAAAAAGCACCATGGCAGCTTGACCTAAATGACTTTCCTAACCTGCTTCAACACAGTTTTGAGATAAACGGTGAGCCTCTTGCATACTACACAGTGTCCTCTTACGCCTCAGCTTGTCGCAGTTTCCAATCTTTTCTTCTTCGCACTGATATAGCTAATGAAATAGCAAGAGCAACTGGTATTCGGCCACAGGTTTTTGTGGATAGTGAAAATACCATTCCAGTTAAAAGGGCTAATTTAGACAAAGCACCAAAGGGCTGGGCCTTATCCTCAGAAAATATAGATGACGTTGAAGATGAGTTTATTCGCTTAATTTATGCGGCAAGACAGAATGGTAGTAAGGCTTATTACGCACTGCTTAGGGATCGCGTGATGTTCCATATAGCTATTCATTTTGCTTTGCGTGTTTCTGAACTGGTTACAATAACGCTATCGCAATTTAAGCCGCACTCAAGCCCTAAAATGAGAGACAAGTTCGGGCAGTACGGCTCTCTTACAGCGCAAAGCAAAGGTGGTATTACCGGCACAATCCCTATGCGTGAGTCAGCAGTGCATGAGCTTCTTATCCTCTATATTGAAAAAATACGGCCACGATTACTCCTGAAAAGACAATCCAACGCAAACCCATCTGGTGTTTCAGTCTATATGGGTAAGAAATATGCAGTTTCGGACTTACTGTTTTTCTCAGAGCGTGGCGAAGTTTTGAATCCAAACAGCTTCCGAAAACGCCTATTAGATATTTCAACAACTCTGGTGCTACCGCAACGGATGACACCGCACACATTGCGACATACTGGTTGCACTTTAATGACTCCCCTGTATACGCCAGATGTAGCTCAAAAATACATGCGCCACAAAAACCTATCTACTACACTTGGCTACTATCACCCTGACCCTCTAAATGCAGGTGCGCACCTAAACCCTGAATATGACACGCCTGCATGGTTTGAAGACAGTGAGGATTACTAGGAGACTATGATGAAAATTAAACTTAAAAATAACGTCCGCACCACTATGGCTAGTCGAGGCATTAGCTCATGGAGCGAGCTATCAAGGCGTTTAAATGAAAGGCAGGGATATAAGGTTTCGCGCACATCCATAACAAGGATGATTGAGCAAGACGACCCTGCATACCCTTTAAAACTCATTGAGGCGTTGTGTAATGAGTTCTCGTGCCTACCCAATGATCTGTTCTACATTGAGATTAGCGGTGCTAGCACTGAAGAATTAGAAAGCATGACTAATCGCCGTCAACCCTTTGAGTTCGGACATATCACACAAAGCGATAGCAATACCGAGTCAGTAGAGCCAACCACTACAATGCCACAACGGAATGTTCATTTAGCCCAAGCATCCAAGACAATTGACGATGATATTGACGAGTTAATCGGCGGCAGAATTAGTCACTTAAACGCCCGAAATATTAAAAATGAGCAAAGCTAACTATCGCGTTAAAACATGCAGAATCTGTTTAGGGCAGTTCCCAGTGCTTATTAGTAATAAAGGAAGCAGAGGGGATCACTGCCAGCGAAAACTTGGTAGGCCAGGCGAGGACTGCTGGTTTGAAAAGGGTTCGCTACACCAGCAGGTTGCTAACGCCCTATTGAAGTACAAGCCAAAAACGCTAGAGCTAGCCGAGTTAAGGGAGCGTTTGCTTCGCAACCTTATTAGCAGTATTGAGCTGAGTGAACTTGCTGTTGATAGTTACCTAACGGGCCTTAGCGATGATGATCGCGCCTACTTGTTAAGGTATACAGCAAGCCAAGATGAGCTGTACCTATGGCTTCAAAAGAAGTTTCATGACTTAGAGCTAATCAGTCAGTACAGCCTACTTAGCGTTAGCTACCCTGAACTACCTGACTCATTATTAGCCTTACTAAAGGAATGGGAAAATTTAAACAGACGAAGACTACTGCGTCGAATAAAGAACGGTTTTGACAGAAGCCCAAGAGCGCTCATACGCTTGCTTTCTGAGGCTATACGTTTAGCTATGATCCTTCATGAGAACGGCAAAGTTAGCTGGTCTCAAATGACGCTTGCAGACCAGCTTGATTTTGCTAAAAAAAATAATAAAGCTGCTATTACCAAGCTAAAACCGTTCATTAAGTTCCTTGAAAAGGCAACAGTGTTTAGCGGTGGTATCGCTATGCCTGAGAAAAAAAAGAACTTCAGTGTCCTGAAAGAAACCCACGCTGTTGACTATTTAATGCCCAAGCAAGTCGAAGAAAGAATCAATCAAGCTAAAAAAGAACTTAGTAAAGAAGAGTTTTTAATTTTTTGGCTAGTCGCAAAAATGGGGTTAAATTTAGCGCGGGTTTATGCAATAACGCCAAGACAGGTGACAATAAATTCACAAGGAAATCTTGTTTTCAGACCTGCGAAAACATGGTCTCCTTTGCCTAAAAATCTTTCTAATATTCTTGAGTCCCTTATCAGAAAAGCAGACCCTAACTGGCCTTACAGCAATCCAGACGATGCCTTGCCTGCTACTGTTATGGAGCAAATATCACCATATAGCACTGCTCATAGAACTATTTTTAACTATGAAGTACAACTTCTACGAACCTCCGCTTTAATGATGTTAATGCTTAGAGGGATGCTGGATAGAAAAACACTATCCAACCTCACCGGAACATCTTGGCCGACACTGAGAACTTTAGAGTTTCAGCTATCAAGCGATATACATAGCTTTGCCAGCCATGACTTCATAAAATCAAGAAACAAAGCTATTTTAGGTGATGATAGTGAGTGATAAAACGTGGTTTGTGTATCTGCTCTTGTGCAGCGGCAATCGTATTTACACGGGTATAACCAAGAACCTAACTGCAAGACTAGGGGATCACAAAGCAGGCCGAGGCGCTATGTTCAC
>CANRHT010000277.1 GCA_947630465.1 uncultured Pseudomonadaceae bacterium | reverse complement strand
CAATATTGTTTCGGTCAGTGTCTGATTGTCAAAATATGTATATGACGCACTCGGCGGGATTCTAAGCCACGACTACCTGCAGAGGGCGAAAGTCGTAGCTTAAATCACTACTTACAGCGGTATTCATATGTGTGTATAATGCGCGCGTTGCACCCGTAGCTCAGCTGGATAGAATGCCGCCCTCCGAAGGCACTCATTGGAAAATTGGGCACACAGGGTAGTTATCAAAAAGCAGTCAAGTTTCAATTACGCACTCGTAGCTCAGCTGGATAGAGTATTGCGCTGGATTTAGAAAGCGCGGCGATTCTGGATAGTATTCAGGAGTTGTTGTGATGAAAGGCTGGGTAACTAAGCCTTTAGGCAAGGTGGTTGTGAAAACCCCAACCGTTGATCCTCGCAAGCATCCCGAAAAAAGCTTCTTCTACGTTGATGTTTCTAGCGTTTCAAATAAAACTTTAGAAATAACAGAGGCAGCTGAGTTATTAGGAAGTGAAGCGCCAAGTCGAGCTCGCCGTGTAATGGCTGCTGGGGACGTGATATTTGCCACTGTCCGTCCTACTCTCAAAAGAATAGCTATTGTTCCAGAGTATTTAGATGGGGAGGTTTGCAGTACAGGGTACTTCGTCTTTCAACCGATGGAAGAGCTGGATAATCGTTACTTGTATTATTTTTTACAGTCTGATGTTTTTATGACAAGGATGGAGAAGTTACAGGCTGGAGCTAGCTACCCTGCTGTTAATGACTCACAAGTTAAATCGCAACTCATTAGCTATCCTTGCATTTCTGAACAAAAACGCCTTGTCGCCATCCTTGATGAAGTCTTTGCCGATATCGAACAAGCCCGCGCCAAAACCGAACAAAACCTAAAAAACGCCCGCGAGCTTTTTGAAAGCTACTTGCAGCAAGTATTCAGCAAGCGTGGGGAGGGGTGGGTTGAATACAAGATGTCAGATGTTTGTGAAATCACGTCGAAGTTAATTGACCCTAGAGACAACGAGTACTTAGACCTGCCTCACATTGGCGCAGGAAATATGGTCTCAAGTACCGGAGAGTTGGCTGATGTTAAGACTGCTCGTGAAGAGGGACTTATTTCAGGAAAGTTTCTTTTCGATGAAACAATGGTGCTTTATAGCAAAATTCGTCCCTACCTTATGAAGGTTTGTAGACCTGACTTCGCTGGCTTGTGTAGCGCTGATGTATATCCGTTAGTACCGATAAGTGGAAAACTTGATAAGGACTACTTGTTTTATGTTCTGTTAAGTAAAGATTTTACAGATTATGCAATTTCTGGCTCAGGTAGGGCAGGAATGCCAAAAGTTAACCGCACCCATTTGTTTAATTACGAGTTAAATATTCCAAGTCTAGGCAAGCAGCGCGAATACGTCGATAAAATGGATCAGATTTTAGAGTACTCACAAAACCTTGAGATCACCTATACAGAAAAATTAATAACCCTCGACGAACTCAAGCAATCCATCCTACAAAAAGCCTTCTCTGGCGAGTTAATCCAAGGAGCAAGCAAGGAAAAGGTCGCCTAATGTCATCCCAAGAACCGATTAAATTTGAAGAGTTCAGTGCTGGCCAATGGGTTCAGCAGTATCAATACAAAAGCTTTGCACCAACGCCAGTCAATCGAAAACGGATGAAGTGGTGATGGCTTTCCTGCGTAAGGTTTTTGCTTTTGTGGAGCGTACAAACTCTTCAAAATAACTTGTGGAGTCTTAAATGCGTTTAACGCTCTACAAGTTGACCGGTGGAGTCCCGAGACTCCTTAAAGTAATTTGAGGAGTTTAAAGTCGACTTTAGACTCTACAAGCTTGCTTGTGGAGCGTGTAAACTCTGCAAAATATCTTATGGAGTCTGAATCATGTTTCACGGCTCACAAAACAGTTCAAAGTTATCTGTCGCTCAGTTTTAGCGCCGTAAGTTTTATGTGCTGCTAATTAGGAAGGTCAAACCTATGCAACCTTTTACACCCCACAGCTTACCGATTGAAAGTTTGGATTACCGTTTATTGTTACCCTTAGTCGGCCAAGCCAATGCTGAGCTGGCGCGTTACGACGGTTTATTACAGGGCATTCCAAATCCAGCAGTCATGCTATCGCCTCTAACAACGCAAGAAGCGGTACTTTCTTCACGTATTGAAGGCACTCAGGCAACTGTTGACGACGTGCTAGAGCATGAGGCCGGTTTGCTAAAAGAGGGCGAGAAAGGCTTAGATATTCAAGAAATATCGAATTACCGCAAAGCCTTATTTGCTGCCAGAGAGCATCTTGCAGACTATCCGATCAGGTTGGGCTTTATTCTTGAGTTGCATCGAATCTTGTTGAGTAGCGTTCGCGGTGAAAATAAAACACCGGGAGAGTTTAGACGTACACAAAACTGGATTGGGTCTTATGGCTGCAAAATAGAGCAAGCGAGTTTTGTACCGCCTAATCCATTACAGCTTATGGATTACCTGCAGGCGTGGGAGAGCTACACGGTCAGTGATGACATTGATTTTCTTATTCAGGCCGCTGTAATGCATGCACAATTTGAATTAATCCACCCATTTAATGATGGTAACGGTCGTATTGGCCGTATTTTGATTCCGCTGTTTTTGTATCAGAAAAGTGTGCTGTCACAGCCCATGTTTTATTTATCCGAATACTTGGAGCGTCATCGAGATGCTTACTATGCGCACCTAAAAGAGATTTCTGCGAATAATGATTGGAATGGCTGGATAAGCTTTTTTTTACAAGCAGTTACTACGCAAGCTAAGCAAAATAGCGAGCGCGTTATCGCTATTAAAAACCTATACGATGAGATGAAACAAAGGATTCAAGCGTCCACTCGTTCGCAATACACCGTGCACTTGCTTGATGCGATTTTTAGTAAGCCTATTTTTCGCACAACTGACTTAGCTGAGCAGCTTAATGCGGAGTTTGGTATTCATGAAAAAACCATGCCTAAATTAATACGTCAATTACGCGCTGCTGGGATTCTACAAGAGCTTAAGCCTGCTAGTGGTAACCGCCCTGCAACACTATGCTTTCCTCAGTTAGTTAATCTTGCGGAAGGGCGACAGGTTTTATAAAAGCACTGTGTATAAGTCCCACAGGGGCAACAAACTTAATCAAGCAGCTTCAGAGTGACGGCGTACTGCGTGAGATAACAGGCTATCAGCGTAACTGTGTGTATTTGTTCGAGCGTTATATCACGCTATTTGGTACATAAGCTTGGGTGTCAGGTCCCGTATGATTAATAACGTTCTTGTAAAATAAATCTGGCCTCTTTTCTTGCCACTCTTTCAATGTTGCAATGGGCGTTTGATGCTGAAGCGCTCGTTGTGGAATATGGTGATTGTACACCCAGCAGTAGCGTTTCAAAGTCTGTTCTAAATCTTCGGATGAATCATATCTTCGAGTTGCCAAAACATCACTGATGCGGCCATTAAATCGCTCAACCATACCGTTAGTTTGCGGTCGGCCAGGCTTGATTAAGCGGTGTTCTATGTTGTGCTTGTGGCAGAGCAAGTCAAATAAATGTTTACCGGTAGGTTTACGTTCACCATCTGCTGTAAAGCGGTCGGTGAAGGACTTTCCATTGTCGGTAAGAACCTTCTGGATCTTGAATGGCGCTTTGTCGATAACATGCTTCATAAAGCGCTCAGCGTCTTTGGCGGACTGGCTGGGTAACACCTCGAGATACACCCAGCGCGTTGCACGGTCAATGGCTACATACAAATAACGACGCTGCTCTTCATCAGGCATTTGCGGCAAGAATTTAATGTCGACATGGATAAAGCCGGGGTCATAATCCTTGAAGGGCTTATACTTAGGTTCTGAGGCTTGTTCGCTCTCTTGATCTTGTTTACGCAGCTGCGACAAGGTGGGCACCTGCCGTCTTCTCAGCATGCGTGCAAGCGCAGAACGTGAAAGCGTTGGGTGGAGAAATTCGCGCGCTACAACCAACAAGTCATCAAGGCTCAAGCGTAGAAACTCACGTGCAGCAATCAAGACGTCTTCTTGGTGGGGACTTAAAGTTGCCAACAAGTTGTGTCGGGTGTGCGAACGGTCATAAACATCAGTACGATAACGCCAGCGCCGAATTGTAGAGTCAGACACGCCGTACTTGCGTGCCAGTGCTAAGTCGCTGATGTCAGCAGGTGCTTGCTGTATCTCAGCTCTAATTTTTGGCGTTGTCGTCGCTTGTTTATGTAGCTTGATGTTCATATGCATGCTCCGGGAAAACTTTCTGAATAAGCTCTCTTGCAACGAGTAAAGGATAACTCCTAAAACTCATCTGATCATCCGGTACTCTACACATAGCCAGTGGTCAGACTATCCTAGAATTATATTCAGGAGTATCTGAGGAAACATCTTAATAACTGATTAACTTCCTACTCTTTAACCCTTCTACAGATGAGGGTATTACCTTATCACTCTATGTCAATGAAGCTTAGGAAGCTTTCTAGCACTGCGTTGGCGCGTCTTCCCTGGCGCGTCACCAGAGCAAGCCGAGTATTAAAATACTGAGAGCCAAAATCCAGCTCTATCATCTCTCCTTTAGAGAGCCAGTTAGATGCGTAATGCGTTGGCAGGAAGCCTATATACGCTCCCGTCATAATTAGAAAAGCAATACCTTCGCGATCAGAAGCGGTCGCTGTGCAGTTTAATAATTTGTGCATCGCAACAGCCTGCTCGGTCATCGGATAATTAGGAACAACAGCGTTGGCCTCTAAAATCTTACTCTTATTAATATCGTCAGAATTTGATGCCAAAGGGTGATCATGGCGGCAATATAGGTTTGAGCGCTCCTCATAAAGCAAAGTGTATTCTAGCCCTGATAAAGAGGTTGTCCACGGTATAACCCCTACGTGCAGCCGCCCATCGAACAAGCCTTTTGCAATCTCTGATGGAGTGCTCATGCTTATATTGATCTTAACGCCATCACTTTTCCCCTGCAGACGGCTAAGAGCTTTACTGATTAGCATTTGAGGCTGGGTAACTAAATTATTTACCATGCCAATATTCAGCACGCCCTTCAACTGCTTATTGAGTTGGTTTATTTCTGACCTAAAATCCTCAACTGATAACAATAAGGCATTGGCTGCTTGCAGTACTTCTGCCCCTTCATCTGTCAATGTAAAACCCGCCCGACCGCGCTGACAAAGCCTGAGCCCAAGTCTTTTTTCAAGGTCACTCATATGCTGGCTGATTGCCGACTTCGTAATTCCTAGCGTACTTTCTGCGGCTGAAAACCCGCCGCTTTCCACAACCACCTTGAATACCCGCAGTAACCGAAGATCAAAGTCCGTCACCTGGTTTAGTACACTTATTTTCTTCATGGTTTAGGAAACTCATAACTATTGGTTAGTAAATCAATATTTAACTCAACATTAAGAATAAGGCAACCTGCATCTCTAAAGAATTTATTTTTCCAGCATTTACGATCACACGGAGCACCCAATAATGGACATCCAAACAATAAATATAACGGCAGGATGCACGGGATCTAAAGCAAGCTCCATTTCACTTGTGGCAAAAAAAACCCTCACAATCGCAATATTATCTCTGCCGATCAATCGCATATACGTTGCCATAAAAAAACGCAGTCTAAGCATAGTTATGCCTGACGATAGATCACTATTACCTATCTTTGGAGTTCAATTATCATGAAAGTTCTTGTTCTGGGCGGCGGTGTTGCAGGTGTTTCTACAGCTTGGTATTTAGCTAAGTCTGGACATGAGGTGACGGTTATTGAGCGAAGTAACTCGGTTGCGGATGAAACCAGTTTCGCAAACGCTGGAATGCTTTCTTACGGTTACACCAACCCTTGGGCAGCACCAGGTGTACCGCTGCAAGCGATGAAGTGGATGATGCAGGACTTAGCACCCATTCTTGTCAGCTCAAGTTCATTTAATGTACGAACAGCCAGCTGGATGATGCAAATGTTAGGGCAGTGCACTGAAGAAGCATACAACCTTAACAAGCGAAGAATGCTAAGCATTTCAGAGTACAGCCGCACATGCCTTGATGATCTCACCAAAGAACTGCCATTGGATTTTGATCACCGAACCAAAGGTACAATTGAGCTTTTTCGCGACCAAGAAAAAATGAACTCCATTGAGCCCGATCTTGCATCATTGCGAGATTGTGGCGTTGAGCACGAGGTTATTAGCCATGCTGAGTGCATTCAGCATGAGCCTGCTCTAGCCAACGTTTCTGAGAAATTTATAGGCGGTTTACGTTTCCCACAGGATGGCACAGGTGATTGTAAGAAGTTCACTATTGATCTCGCTGAGCATTGTCGTGCTGCAGGCGTGCAATTTATGCTGGACACTGAAATACATTCACTCGAAGCGTCCTCCGGCAAAATAACGGCTGTATATACTTCTGCAGGCGTACTTACAGCCGATGCCTATGTGGTCTGCTTGGGCAGTTACTCACCGCTGCTGGTGAACCCAGTAGGTTTCAAGTTACCGATTTACCCCATCAAAGGCTATTCATTAACGCTACCGCTACTTGATGAATCTAAGGCACCGCAATCAACGGTTATGGATGAGGCATTCAAGGTCGCAGTGACGCGTTTTGATGACCGTATTCGTGTCGGTGGAACGGCTGAAATTGCTCACTTTGACCTGAGCCTGAAAGAAAAGCGCCGTAAACCTGCTGAGTTTGTCGTAAACGACCTATTCCCAGGTGCGGGTGACCTCAACAATGCCACATTCTGGTGCGGGCTCAGACCTATGACTCCTGATAGTGCCCCGATCATAGGAAAAACCCCGATCAGTAATCTCTATATGAATACAGGGCATGGAACGCTTGGATGGACGATGTCACAAGGTTCTGCACGGCTTGTTGCTGACCTCATTAATAATAAAACGCCGGATATCGAGAGCGAAGGCTTATCGGTTTTCCGTTACTTAAAGTAATTCATTCTAGTATTTGAGAGGCAGACGCTATGCATAAAGAAATTATTCACTCGGACCAAGCACCAAAAGCAATCGGCCCTTATTCTCAAGGCGTTCGAGTCAATCAAACCATTTATCTTTCAGGCCAAATCCCACTTAACCCAGTGACTATGGAGCTGGTTACCGACTCGTTCGAGAGTCAAGCTGTCCAGGTTTTTGACAATATTACAGCCGTTGCCAAGTCTGCTGGAGCGACGCTGGATAACATAGTCAACATGACGATTCTTTTGAGTGATATGGCCTACTTTCCTAAACTCAACGAGGTGATGTCCCGCTACCTAAAAGAACCTTTCCCGGCTCGAGCGGCATACGCGGTAAAAACCATTCCAATGAACGCTGACATCGAAATCATAGCGATTCTAGCAATTGAGTAAGAGAGCATAAAATATGGCCAGGCCCGCTGTTGCTGAAATAAATCTAAAAAATATTCGTGCCAACTTCAAACTTGCATCTTCGTTAGCCCTCAATGGAAAGACCTTAGCAGTCGTTAAAGCGGATGCTTATGGTCATGGCTCAGTTCAGGTTGCTAAATATCTAGCTCAAGATGCGGAGGTATTTGCAGTCGCTTCTATAGAAGAAGCCATGATTTTGCGTGCCTCTGGAATAGATCAGCCGATCCTGCTGCTGGAAGGGTTTTTCGATGCAGACGAGCTAGAGGCCATCTCACGTGAAGGCTTCTGGACCGCTGTTCATAGGCAAGAGCAACTGGATCAAATCGCTGGTAGTTCACTCGCCAAACCGATTTGTGTTTGGTTAAAAATAGACACGGGCATGCACCGACTTGGGTTCAGCGTAGAACATGCTGTCAAAGCCTATAACGAATTAAACAGCATGCCTCAAGTCAAAAACATTGTGGTTATGACACATCTGGCGAATGCCGATGATAGCCTCTCAAAAGGCGTATCTGTAACAACTCAGCTGTCACAGTTGCCTGAATTTTTCTCCAGCCCTGACATTGAGCTAAGTATCGCAAATTCAGCTGGCATTCTGGATCATGAAACAGCAAGAAGGCACTGGCAACGCCCAGGGGTAATGCTCTACGGTGCCTGCCCTTTAGCGAAAAGCAACGCATACAGCAATACATTACGCCCCGTTATGACGCTCAAAAGTGAAGTTATTGCGACACGATGGGTTGAGCCAGGAGAGAGCGTTGGTTACGGTGGGCGGTTTGTTGCTGAACGCCGAACACGGGTCGGTACAGTCGCCATGGGCTACGCTGACGGCTATCCTCGACAGGCAATTGAAGGCACACCGATCATTGTTAACGGCCAGCGCACCCAGCTCATCGGAAGGGTTTCAATGGATATGCTCACCGTGGACTTAACTGATCTTCCAGAGTCGGATGTCGGCAGCGAGGTTGAATTCTGGGGTGAAAAAATCTCCGCAAATGAAGTGGCAACATATTGCGATACGATCGCTTATCACTTGTTTACTGGCGTGACTAACAGGGTTCCGCGAAAGTACATTGAGTAACCTTGATTCTTGGTTTTTTGAGCAGACGATATTAGCGAATCAAAAATATAAAACCTGACGTTCAAGCTCGGCATCTAGTGATGCACTCATCCATCACTACCGTGCAGTACCTGCGTCGCAATTGGACATGCTGGCTATCTCCCTAACCAATTACTTTAAATAGCATTTCAATGATAGTCATAGACAGGCTTGACTATCATTGAGTACTGCAAGCCACTAAAAGACCCCATCTGCCTAATATCTTGCCAGAAACTTATCTTACCGCCCCATCGATTTCAGCTCACAAACTGATGACACAACACTAACCCTCTAAGCAACAAAAGCTAAAGCTTCTTGCTTCAAAGCAAGGCGTGCGCACGGCCCAATAAAGACAATTTTCACCTTAAAAATGTAACTGGCAGGCTGCTCAGTCAGTGCTGGTTAAAACATCATTTTTATTTTTTCAAACTAGAGCCTCCGGTAATTGCCCAGCCAAATACTTAACCCGCTTAGCAAATCTCTTAGTTAAGCATTCACTTACCTATAGATAAATACATCTGTATTTAACTTAACTATTAATCTGTTAAAAATGTACTGACTAAATACAAAAACCAAAACGAGGTGTCTCCATGTCTGAATTCGATACTACTAAATCCGCAGGGCTCACCGCTGAACAGCTCGATGCATTCTGGATGCCCTACACAGCCAACCGTCAATTTAAGGCAGACCCACGCATGATCGTTGGTGCTGACGGCGCTTACTACAAATCAGCCGATGGCCGTCGCATCTTCGATGGTCTGTCGGGTATGTGGACGTGTGGAGCAGGCCATAACAGACCCGAGATTGCCGAAGCTGTGCACAAACAGCTGCGTGAACTCGATTATGCACCAGCGTTCCAGCACGGCCACCCTAAAGCTTTTGAGCTAGCCAACCGTATTCGCGGCTTAATGCCTAAAGATTTGGATTACGTATTCTTTACTGACTCAGGCTCAGAAAGCGCTGACACTTCGCTAAAAATAGCTCGCGCCTACTGGCGTAAAAAAGGCAAGCCAACCAAGACCAAACTGATCGGTCGCGCGAAGGGTTATCACGGTGTTAACTTTGGTGGTTTCAGCCTCGGCGGCATTGCTGGCAACCGCATGATGTTTGGTCAAGGCGTTGACGCTGATCATCTGCGTCATACACTGCTGAAAGAGAATCTCTTCACGCGTGGTATGCCAGAAAAAGGTGTTGAGTGCGCCGAAGACTTACTGGACTTGATCGCATTACACGATGCTTCAAATATTGCGGCAGTCATCATCGAGCCAATGGCCGGTTCTGCCGGTGTATTGCCGCCTCCTGTGGGCTATTTAAAGCGTCTGCGAGAAATCTGTGATCAGAACGAGATTCTGCTCATATTTGATGAAGTAATTACCGCTTTTGGCCGCGTAGGCTCAATGACTGCGGCAGAAGAATTTGATGTCATACCAGATATGATGAACATCGCTAAGCAACTCACTAACGGCGCAATACCTATGGGTGCGGTAGTCGTAAAAACCGATATCTATGAAACATTTATGGATCAAGGTGGTGAGAAATATATGGTTGAACTGCCTCACGGCTACACCTATTCAGGGCATCCAGTAGCCTGTGCAGCAGCATTGGCATCATTAGATATTCTAGAAAACGACAACTTAGTCAGCAGAGCTAAAGATATGAGTTCTGTGTTCGAAAACGCACTACACAGCCTCAAGGGCACCCGTTATATCACCGATATTCGTAACTACGGCTTGGCAGGTGGATTACAGATTGAGAGTTACCCAGGTGAGCCTGCGCGACGTCCACATGAAATCGCGATGAAGTGTTGGGAGAAGGGTTTCTATGTCCGCTATGGCGGCGACACCATCCAATTAGGCCTGCCTTTTATCGTAGAGCCAGAAGAAATCGATCGCGTCATTAGCGCTGTTGGCGATGCCATCAGCGAACTAGACTAAAACAATACGACAACAATAATAACTTTAGAGAGACGACAATATGAATACTATTGGACACTTGATCAACGGCACTTTACAGAACGATACTGGCCGCACGCAGGATGTATATAATCCATCGACTGGCGAGGTCTCTAAGCAGGTTGCACTGGCCAGTAAAGCTACTGTCGAAGAAGCTATTGCTGCCGCTGAAGCTGCATTTCCCGCTTGGCGCAATACGCCCACACTGAAGCGTGCACGTGTCATGTTCCGCTTCAAAGAACTACTCGAGCAAAACTCTCAACGTATTATCGAACTGATCGGTGAAGAGCACGGCAAGATATCTCATGACGCCTTAGGTGAACTACAGCGCGGTATCGAGAACGTCGAATATGCATGCGGCGCGCCTGAATTGCTTAAAGGCGAGCACAGTAAAAATGTGGGCCCAGAGATTGATTCATGGAGTGAGTTTCAACCACTAGGTATTGTTGCAGGCATCACCCCATTTAACTTTCCTGCCATGGTGCCTTTATGGATGTTCCCCATGGCAATTGTGTGTGGTAACTGCTTCATTCTAAAACCATCTGAACGCAACCCTAGCTCGGCGATGTTTATTGCTCAGCTGCTACAAGAAGCAGGACTGCCCAATGGCGTCATGAACGTTGTAAACGGCGATAAGGAAGCTGTAGATACTCTATTACAGGACAAGCGAATTCAAGCTGTAAGCTTTGTCGGCTCCACGCCAATTGCCGAGTACATTTACAAGACAGCAAGCGCCAATGGCAAGCGTTGCCAAGCATTGGGCGGAGCAAAGAACCACGCTATTGTTATGCCTGATGCGGATATGGATAACGCAGTGAATCACTTGCTCGGTGCCGCTTTCGGATCTTCAGGCGAGCGCTGCATGGCTCTGTCTGTCGCTGTCGCTGTCGGTAATGAAGCCGCTGAAGCACTCGTGTCAAAAATGCAGCAGGCCATGCAGTCTCTCAAAGTCGGCGCATACTCTGATAAGAGCAATGACTTCGGTCCTGTGATCACCAAAGCGCACCAAGAGAAAGTGGTTGGTTACATTAATAGCGCAGAAGAGCAAGGTGCAAAGATTGTTGTTGATGGCCGAAACCCTAAGGTATCTGGTTACGAGAATGGATTTTTCGTCGGTGGCACACTAATCGATAATGTTAGCCCGGATATGATTAGCTACAAGGAAGAGATTTTTGGTCCAGTACTGCAAGTTGTGCGTGTGAACACGATGCAAGAAGCAATGGCTCTGATCGATGCCCACGAATACGGAAACGGCACCTGTATCTTTACTCGCGATGGTGAAGCTGCACGCTATTTCTCTGACAACATTCAAGTGGGTATGGTTGGTATCAACGTACCTCTACCAGTGCCTGTTGCTTATCATAGCTTCGGTGGCTGGAAGCGCTCTTTATTCGGAGATCTTTCTGCATACGGTCCGGACTCAGTGCGTTTTTACACACGCCGTAAGACCATCACTCAGCGCTGGCCATCCGCTAGTGTCCGTGAAGGTGCGCAGTTCGCTTTCCCATCCTGATAAACGCTCACATGACCGAGGCCTAATAGCCTCGGTCACACTTACTGTTAAAAATAGCTAACACTTTGACATGCCGTCTGGTTACCTTCCCCTCTCGCAATGCTTTACCTCTGCAGCATCACATTCTTTTTATACCACTTTAAACTATTTTTCTGGCCTCATAGGCCATAACTCATTATTGTGTCAGCCGGGTAGTTATCCACTGCTATTCGCGATTAATCAATAGCTTATATTTTTCTGACTGAGCTCACACTCTGGCAAACTTAGCCGCCATCTTCTGCGCTTTAAATCTATGAAGGCACCCTCCATTCGTGGCTTACCTCAACAGCGGCAGCTGATACTCTTGTGTCACGCATAGCTTCAACGTATTTAACAGCTCTTAAGAGTAATGAACTGCGTGTAACACGTCGAATATCAAACTATGGCGTGCAGCTCATACACCATTATTAAGCCCCGAACAGCTCAGACAGTCTCACTGCGCCCTTATAGAGTTAAGCTATCTATATGTCAGGCATACACATCAACCGCAAGAACTCACAGTGTATAGCACAGTGACAGTGCGCGTTTAGCTATCTTCTTATGATAAAAGCCCACCATGACTCGCTAGCTATCATTATGTAAAACGTACCATACCAACGTGCTTACCAGAACTGAACGTTGAGTTGTTTGCCAGCTTATCGATAATGGTATGTGCAGAGTGGGAGCGACTAACAAGCGAAGTCGATTAAAGATTAGCGGCTACAAGAGAAGCCAAGATATAGGTCTGGCACGGCAGGCAAAGAACCTGCTGGACCACTACAACCTGATCGGCAAGACGTCTAGTTTCCTTACCTAATCAAATAGGGTGTGACGATTTAACTGATCTATGCGGAAGCATGAAATGACAGTGTTTATGAGCTGTATGAGATCTGTTTGTAAGACGAATAGTTAACTTAGCAGCACCATCAAGCACAAACAGTTAGCTAATAAATAGAGCGGTGAGCATGATCTATTAAAGCTGTGGCAAGTAAAAAATTTGACTTGCCACAGCTTTTAAAGTACGTATTTACATTAATTAGAACTATCGGCACCAACTATCTCAAGATGACCTGTTTTAGCTCACTGTATTATCAATATCTATTCACGATAAGAGCTGTTCGATTAGCTCACAGCTCTTATTCATGAAATACACAACCCCACTAAGCGCCATAACCCATCAACAACCTAGGTAAAAACAGGGATATTTCAGGTATAAAAGTGACAATAAACACCATAGGGAGGTGGCCCATAGAGATAAACTTCATGGTTGGAGTGATATAGCGATCCAGAGACAGCTTACTCACCCCTCCCGCCATATACAGCATGGGCGCACACGGTGGGGAGATATTACCCAACCCTAGGTTTACACCCACTATCGCAGCAAAGTGAATCGGGTCGATACCCAACGCATTGATGATGGGCAGGAAGATAATAGCGGCCAACACGCTGCCAGATATGTCGTCCACAATCATACCGATCAACAGTAATAACAGGTTGATCAGTAGCAGCAGTACATATTTGTTCTCGGTAATCTGTAGCAATGCATTCGCTAAATCACGTGGTACCTGCTCTAAAATCATAGCTCGACTCATGATAAACAAGAAGAAGAGCACCGCCATAATGGAACCGGTCATCGTCACAGCACGTACAGTCACCACTCCTAAGCTTTTGAATGTCATGCCTTTATAGATAAATAAACCGACCGGAATGGCATAAATAACGGCAATTGCAGCAGCCTCAGTGGGTGTTGCCATACCACTGTAGATAGCGCCCAGAATAATCAACGGCATCAACAAGGCGAACCCGGCATTGTATCCACTTTTTACCACGCCTTTGGCTGCCTGCTTAAACGGTAGGGGCGGGTCAACCTGAATATTCGTATCATTGCGCAAAAACCAGACATTCAACACACAATAAATGATGGCCAGCATAATGCCTGGAATAATAGTGGACAAAAATGCAGCACCCACGGAGATACCACCAGCGATTGAAAATACAATCATCGGAATACTCGGAGGAATCAACAATGCTAATACCGAAGAGCACGCGACTAACGCAGTTGCATGACCTGGTGGATAGCCCTCACGAATCATACGTGGAATCATGATTTGACCAACCGCTGCAATAGCAGCAGACGAGCTACCAGAAATTGCTCCAAACAGTGCACAAGTCAGTACGGTGACGGCACCTAGCCCTCCTTTAACTCGTCCAACAAATGAGTTAATAAAATTAAGCAGTCGCTCCGAGATACCACCTTCCGCCATCAGTAAACCAGCAAAAATAAACAGAGGCATGGCAATCAAAGCAAAACCACTCGCAGTTTTAAATCCATGTGGAATCAAAAACGAGATGTCGTTGCCGGTTGTCAAAGCAAAGAGGACTGCGCCAATACCAAAGGCAAAGGCAACGGGCACTTCAATTAACACGAGGGTGATAATCACCAGCATCGCGATTAAAAATAAAATCATCGCTTAGACCTCCTGACTATCAAGTTTATATTTGGACGGATGTGGCTGTGCCTGGTTTCGCTGGCTTGAAGTCCTAAGCATATCTCTATACTGATTGATGGCTTCCAATAGGAAATAGCCAATCATCATCGCAAAACCTACGATCATACTGGCGCTCCAGATCCCACGAGGCCAACGCAGAGTGGTGCTGACTTTACCTTTGGTAATTTCACCAATCGCGTATGTGTATGCGAAGTAGCCAAAGAAGCAGGCGGCGATCATGCAGATCACTGTGCCAAGAAAACGTATGCAAGCGATCTTTTTCGGGTCTTTAACAACAAGGCTGACAATGCCACCATGAATATGCTCACGTTCGCGCGTTGCATAGCCCATCCCGAGAAAGTACACCCAGACAGCAAGCAAAATAGACGTTTCTTCAATGCCGCTGAACGATGATTCCATAAAGTAGCGCATGATGACCTGAGCAAAGACCAATACCGCTAAAGACAGGCAAGTCAGCATCATAAGGCTGCGAAAAGTCATATTGAGTATCTGTTCAAAACGCATTAAACACTTATCAAGCTTAGTTTCAGGCTGTTTTGGAATTGCACGTAAATGGGGTGCAATAGGACGTGAACTGAGGTCAGGATCGTAATCATAGATCTTGGTTACGACCACAGCCTTTACGGAAGATTGTTGATTATTATTCATGGCTCTAACCCTAACTTAAAATATCAGAAAGATGCTCCCGCTGCCGTAGAGCGGCAGCGGGTCTCATGTGGATTAAAAGTTAGTTGAGGCCAGCAATATTACGTAATACGTCCATGATTTTTGGGCCAAGAGATT
Source organism: uncultured Pseudomonadaceae bacterium (assembly GCA_947630465.1). Taxonomy (GTDB): domain Bacteria; phylum Pseudomonadota; class Gammaproteobacteria; order Pseudomonadales; family Pseudomonadaceae; genus Denitrificimonas. Next base: position 1,388 of record CANRHT010000277.1, on the reverse strand, counting down.
TAGCCATGAACGGCCATTCGTTAGCGTAGGCGAGCTGTTTCGCTTTGGCAGATTCTTCGTCGCTCAACTTCACAATTTTAATGCCTGACTGCTCGACTTTTTCGAGGAAATTTTCATCGACAGCCTGAGCTTCATCCCAGATTTTGATCATAGTTGCCTCAGATGCTGCAAAGAGCTTTTGACGATCCTCTTCAGACAGTTTTTCTAACCAAGACTTATTCACTACCCAGAAGGCATGCTCAAAATAGTCTTTCGTTAAGACGTAAGATTCAACTACATCGCGAATCAGCCAGACATCAGACGCTGTCTGTATTCCACTTGCATCAACGGTGCCCAGCTGTAACGCGGTGTAGAGTTCAGAAAGGGGGATTGCTACTGGGTTAAAGCCAAAGCTTTTAAAACGTTCTATACCAACTTGGATCGCTGGTACGCGAATCTTGATGCCTTTACTATCAGTCGGGAAATTGGTGGGCTCACTTTGGTTGCCTTTGCGCATAACGATAGAGCCAAATCCCGTTGGTACAATACCGAGCACCACCAGATCCATTTCACCAAGAATATCGTTGTAGACCTCAGTCATTTGGCCCTTTGGACCATACGCCTTAAACGCTTCATCCCAGTCACTAACAATATAACTCATAAAGGTTAGATCTAACCGTGAGTCAAATTCAGATGAGCCAAAGCTCATAGTCATGGGCACAACACCTTCCATACTTTGCTCAAAAATGGACGCCCAGTCACCTAAAGAGCCACCCGGATGATAATCAACATTAATGTCTGCTCCTTCTTTTTTTAACTCATCCATGAAGGTCGTCGATGTTAGGTGAAAGATATGTTCAGAAGGAAAAGCATGAGCCAAAGTTAATTTTTCAGCTGCTTGTGCGGACTGCATAGCAGGAAATATAAGCGATGCAGCAAGCAAGCATGAACCAACGAATGGTTTAATTTTTTTATTCATCATCTGTAGTGCTCCGACATTATTATATTTGTGGTCAGTTAGCAGCTTGTAGAAACCCATTCGGATTCCTACATGAGCTTGAACCCAGTCTGTACGGTTGGTTACACCTGTTAAAGTTAAATTAAGTTAAGTTTGGTTAAGCAATGACTTAACTAGTTAGTCATCAGTACACCAGCAAATCTAAAGTCTAAATTGAGCATGTTGAGCTAGGCTGAAATACAATAAAAACCTAATCTGATTTTTACCAATCAGTAACAAAGCGAGAAAAACTCATAAAGCCTTATTGTTACCTATCAGCGATTCACATCGACCACGATTCGGCCACGGACTTTGCCATCCAGTAATTCGTCAGCAATAGAGATCGCTTCACTCAGACCGACCTCTCGAGTGATTTCAGCGAGTTGCTCCAAGTCCAAACTGCGGCCAAGAC
>CANRHT010000276.1 GCA_947630465.1 uncultured Pseudomonadaceae bacterium | reverse complement strand
AATGGCCGAAGACTTTTATAAGTTAGCTGCCTAGAATCTCCCAAGGGAAAGTCTCCTGATAATTCAGCGTATATCACTTGAGATTAGTGAGCAAAAAATTGAGTATCTGAAAGCACACCGGCTGAACCATACACGAACACATGAACTTTATCTATCAAGTAGCTGGTTTGATTATATCCATCACTATGATCACAAAGTTAGTATTACGGCTGCAGATGTTAATCGCTATTTAAAAAAATGGACAGCGACAGCCTACCTGGGTTCAATTACGGTTGAAAAACTACAAGCACAACTATATTTCCATGTTTTTCATGACACCTTTAATGAATATATTGCACACGTTTTATCTGGAAAGGATAGCTATCACGATTTACCTGGTAGTTTTTATAATGGTATTCATCAACAAAAACTCAATGACAAGTATTTAATTTATCTAGAGACCATAGCTGATCCGGAAACAGATCAAACCATTTCTTATATTCAAAGAAAATTCCAAACATTATCATCAGAAGATTCTCTACGTTTGGGGAGTCAACTTGCCCTTAAACCAAAATTTGTCAGCGATTTTTTTAACAAACTACATCGCCTTTGTTCTGAGCAAATCGCGATTCATCAGCATGTGATTCAGCAAATTAATTCATATGCAATTTGGATGTGGCATATGAGCTTATTGTGTTTAGCTGGACGTCCAAAAGAAAATTTACTCGGGCAATTAGATGATTACGATTTGAAACTGAAAGCTCTGTACGTGAATGACAAAAAGAATAGTAGATCACGTAAAGATGGGCGCTATATTCCGTTGTCAAAATTTTTTATAGATGCATTTCAGAAATATGTTGCTTTTTTAAAGCAGATTACTCAGCGTTATCAGCGCCTATTCAAATATGTATTTAATAAGACAATTAGTGTCAATGATTTGTTTGGTCAGAGGATTACTTATTCAAAGGAATTGCCGACTACAGATAAACAATGGCGCAGTAAAAAAATCAAAATTGCATCACTAAAGAGAAGTGACGTGAATGACTACCTGAGTCAATATTTTGATTTAGAGATTTACAATAATTGGCTACGCCATTTCGATATGAATATGTTGATGGACCAAGAGATACCGTTTAATGCTATTCAAGCGTTATATGGTCATGACCAGCGTGATCAAGAGCTATTTTATCGTTATTCATCGGCAACAATGAGTAAGTATTGCGAAAGCATCACGTCAAGCATAGATCAAATGATTAAAGACTTACAGATAGAACATATTTCTTAGAGAGGATCACTTACGTGGCTAAAGAGGATGTAATTAAAGCTGAAATTGGTTGCCAAATTGATCTTCTATTTAAAGAGATTCATCAACTACTAAAAGAAATTGATAAACGGGCGGCAAAAGATATTGATAATGAAATTAGAATACTTTGGGATAATTTTCGAGATGGTTTAGCTTTTTTCTTGAACAAAAAGAAAGTTAAGAGTCAGTCTGCTCAAAAACCTTACATTATTTATAGTGAGTCTTATTTTTCAGAGCGCCGTGTGGAATATGAACAAAAACATCCGCAGCGGCATCGTATTAATTTGCGTCCTAAAACACACTTTTCTGAACCACCGCCACGTGACATTTTAAGTACAGAGATACGTCTACAACACGGGCGAAAACATGCACATATTGCTGATATTCTAAAGGAATACTGGCAAAGCCCAAGTTTAGATTTAAGTTCAGCTGATTTAATTTGGGGAAATCTGTATCTGAGTCTCATCTATTATTCAGGCTGTTATGATTTACAACACTTGGTCGCTATTGGTCAGAGTTTATTAAGTGAATTAAAAAATAATGACTCAAATTTATACTGTAAACTGTATCATTCAGACTATAAAACGATCATTAATCCATTGGTGTTGACCTATAAATTACAACATCCATATTATGGTAATGAGATTAATCATAAAATTATTTATCAATGGCGTCAGGTTTGGATTAATCCATATGCCATTTTTCTATATCAGGCCATACTATCAGCTGAATTCATCTATACAGAGCAAACACCACGTTATGTACTTGATGCGATTACGGTTGTATTGCAGCAGATGAAAAAAGAGAACCATAATTCTGAGGCATTCGTAAAGGAAGTACTTCAAGATCTGAATAAGCTTACTCAAGCTACTGATGAAAAGCTCACAGATATAGGCCCAATTTCTGCATTTAAGCATGTGCATTTAAGATTAGAGTATAATTCAAATCTCAATCTTGATATGGCACTTAGCCAAGTCTTACAACAGAATTTAAAAACTGTCGCTTTGTCATCTTCGGATCAGAAACGCAGTTGGTTGGAGCAAGATCTAACATATCCTCATAGTGATGCTATTAATAGAGAAATCACAGAGCTTCCGCTTCAGGTTGAAAAACTGACCGAATTTAAAACTGCTTCGGAAAGTCTTAAATCAATCCCTTTTGAATTAGTGTTGTTTGAGAAATCTCAATCATTGTCTCAACACAAACGTCAAAAGAAGCAAGAAAAAATAAAATGGTTGCGTTGGTCGAAAATTCAGAAAAGTTTGCACCAACAAAAAGATCAAGCCTGTGGTAAAGAAAAAAATATCATAGAAGCACAGTTGCGCTTATTGGCTTGGATTTTTGAGCTTAAAAAGCAAAAAATTAAACAGAGTTCAGTTGAACGCTATTTGAGTAGTATTGCAAAAGATTATCTATTTCATATCTATCTGTATGAAGATGATATTGAAAGCATGACAGAAGATGACTACGAGTTTTTGTATCAGAACATCTTAAGTGACATTGATCAGCGTGACCAAGCCAAAGCTGTGAAAAATCCTCTGAAGAATCAAAATCGTGCACAGTATGCTTTTGGTCGTCTTAAAGCCTTTCACCAATTTTGTATGCAGGACTTTAAGATACCAAATGTTGTAAGTTTCAAAACTAATCAATTTCAACGAGTGCAAATATGTGATGCAAAGTTAGTGAGTCCACACCATTGGCATGAATTAAAAAAACAGCTGATGGTTAAAATACAGGATGTCACAACATTGCAAGAGAAAAGATATTTACAGCAGTTAATGGTCATGTATATCTTGGCTTATCGATTGGGGTTACGTCTGAATGAAGTTCGAGGTTTAAGCCTAGCAGAAATAATAGCCCCAGAGCTTTTATGGAAAGATATCAATCAGAATATAGAGATCAGTCTGATATTAAAACATAATCCTTATCGAAGGCTCAAAAGTGAAAATGCTAAACGTCAACTTCATCTCAACTTAGTGCTACTCCAAGATGAAATGGACTATGTGAAAGCATATTTGAAGCAAAGAATAGAGCAGGTTAGTAGGAAAAATACACTTTCTGATATCTTAGTCTTTGCTGAAAATGAAGAAATTTTAAGTGAAAAAAGTATTACTGATTTGACCAAATTGTTGTTCGATGAGTTGATGGATGACAACCATGGCTATACTTTTCATAATTTCCGCCATAGTGCTGCGAATCACTTAGCTATTGCCTGGTTAGGGTCTAAGCCTTTGATAAAGACCTATACAGATTATAGCTTGAAACAGGTTAAACATATGCGTCAGGTTCTATTTGGTGAGGCAGCGCTACAACATGAGCAGCTGATTCAACATAAATGGCGCTTATTGGCTGATTGGATGGGCCATGGAAACATTGAACAAACAGCATCAAACTATTTACATGTGCTTGATTTACTCGCAATTGACCGTATCTACCAAGCGCCGTGTTTTATAGATGCTCAGATATTCCATAATGTGGTTAAAACGAAAAGCAAAGGTCCTAGTATTGATTTAAAGCGATATATTCAAAGTCATCAAGCATTTAAACTTTATCAGCAGGCTAAAGTTATTGCTCGTTTTGAACAATATACTGAGATTAAATTTGAGAAACCTCAGTGTAATTCAGTATATGCTGTCGTACGTGACTATATTGATCAAGGACTGGGGGAAGAACATCCGTGGAATCAACGAGCGATTTGGTTGGCTAGAAAGCTACTAGACCCAGGATACTTTAAATCGATTTGGCAAGTAGCATATGCAGAAGATCAGCTTGATCCGAAATCATTATTTAATTTATATACTGATACAGTAAAGAAAAACTTTAGCACTCAACAAATTGTGTCAAGCGTAATAGATCAGCAAGATAAGGTTAAAGAAAGCATTTTTTACACTTTAAAAGCATTTCTAGATCATGCAAAGGTACGTAAAAACTTTATTCACTTTCAATGTCGATTCGATAAAAATGGAGAGCATAAGACAGAATTGGATATTAAAAAAATTAGAGAAGGATTGAGTTTCCTTCAACCCGATTACGCCGTGCTAGCATTTGAAAATTATCCAGTCAATACGGATATTAAGAGTCGTGTAATAAAGTTGAGTTTTATGGATCGTGATTCTAATAAAAATATTACCCTACCTACAGTATTTAGCTTACTTTTATATATCATTGAATATGATCGGTTATGGAAAATAGCCTAAGAAAAATGAATCTTATAGAACATAAGCCCAGCCTTTGACTTTCCCAAATTTCATTTGTTGCAGTCAAAGGCTGGGGTCCAGAAATCTAAAGTGGAATTTAGGATTCTTTAAGACAGTTGGTTAGACCGTAATTATTTAATTTTGATGAACAAAAACATGGAACATTGCTTAAATATTAATCGTGGAACGGTCTAATTCACGTAAAAAGCCCAATCCAAGCAGATTGGGCTTTTATGATTTAGTTAAGCTATTGAATTAAAAAAGGAATAAAAACCGGTACTGTAAGCCTCAGCTTACAAGTATTGGAGTAGATTACCTCTATCTCTAAGCTAGTCATTCACTTATTCTGATTACATCAGGAACAGGAAGTTCCGGAACAAAAAACAAAAATGATAAGTTCTACAACATGGAAGAGAGGTACGACAGGAGTTATACCTTGCACAACCCATACGAAAAAAGGCCCAACAGGATGTTGGGCCTTTTTTTATCTAGGGCATTGTGTACCAAAGCTTAAGTGCAGATGCTTGGTGATTAGTATCACGCTCAAATCCAACAACTAGGTCGTTCAATGGTGAACCACTCTCCCAAAAAATGCTATAGAGCATAATCAGTTGCTGTGCATACTCTATGTCTTTTTCATCATCATATTTGATAAACAAAGATATCTTCTTGTTATTTTTCTCAAATAAAAAAGCAAATACAATTTTTTCATTTGGATCTTGTCCTAGAAACTTGTCTCTTTTCATAAAATCAGTATCATTTTTAACGATTACATATAAAATTGAATATATCTTTATCTGTCCAATCAGGTGTAGGGGTGTACCAAGGTCCTAAGTCTAAATTAGAGGATAAAAGAGAATTTTGATTTTCTACTGAAATTTTTCTGATTAGATTTTTAGTACAATTAATTTCCATTTTGCCAAATGCATCGGCATCGTTTCCAATGCGAACATAAGTAATGGTATGTAGCTGATTGTCTTTTTGATGAGAGATTAAAAAATATCGATTGTTCTCATTAATATCTTTCATAGGAATAGAAGATAGTCCTGTAGTATTAAATTTTTGTTCCACCTGAATCTCTTTATCACTATCTTTAGTAGAACAACTTTTATAAATAAATACAATTAATACTATATAAATCATTAACTTGAATATTGAAAAAATAATTTTTATGGCTATTTTCCCATTAAATTTTATAGACCAATTAAAGTTAGTAGAGAAATTATTTTTTTCTACTGGTAATTTAAAATCTTTTAAAAGATAAAATAAACCAATAAATGCTATTTGTATTAACCCCCAATTAAAACGGACACTCAAAATTAAGACCTAGGCATAGAACTAGAGTTAAGGAGTGTCTTAT
>CANRHT010000275.1 GCA_947630465.1 uncultured Pseudomonadaceae bacterium | reverse complement strand
CTATATAATTCAAAGAGAAAATGTTGAAAAATAAAAATATTGAAAAATTATTTGGAAATTTAAATGTTACACAAAATGGTAATTTACTATTTATCGCAAGAATTGTAATTTATGAAGCAATACTTCATAATCAAGAATATAAGATTGATGAATTATTACAATTATTAGAAATAAAAAGACCTGCCCTACTTTTAATAAAAGATATTGATGATTTTTTAAAAAATAAAGCAACCATTTTTGATAAAGAAATGAGAAAAAAAATGGATGGTTTTGATAATGTGCCATTTTTAAGACCATATTTGGCTCTATTTTGGCAATATAAATATATACTAAAGAAGAATCATAATATAGATTTAGATGATGTATTTGAATATCGACGAGAAGATATTAATATAGATTTTTTTAACTCTCTTCCAAAAATTTATAATAAAATTTTACTCTCTGTACTTTTATTTCATTATTATTGTTTACGATTAAAAGATAATGAAAAAAATGAGAAATTAAAATACGAAGATAGTTTTTATGAAAATAATTCTAGGACACTTTTAAGAGCTGTAGAAATTCTTATTAATTTACAATTTTTAGAAAATAATTATATAGATGAGATTTATTTTCAAAATATAGAAGATGATGACTTGATAGTTCATTTTATTAATATTATACAAAATCATAAGTATGAAAAAATTTCATATTTTATTAAAGAAGATAAACATATTGGAAATTATATACATTATGAAAATCAAAAAAATTTAAATCTGAATTTTAAACTAAACTCGAGCAGAGGTATTAAAAAAGGTGAAAGTAAAACTGTTGAAGCTATAAATCAAAATATTGTCGATTATTTAGGTAATGGTTTATACTCTTATAAAAAATTAATTGAATTAAAATTAAAAACAGAAAAAGTTGAATCTAGTTCTACAAAATCATTAAGCTATAAAGTACAAGCCACTCAAGAAGAGCCTTTCTTTGAAAATATTAACAAATCAATAAAACAAATCAAAATACCTCACGAAAAAGAGGAGCTAATAGAAATTAATTCAAAGCCAACACTTTCAAAAAGAGTTGTACCTAAAAACGAAGAAGAGCAAGAAACAGATAACACTATTGAAAATCCTGAACTTGATATTCCTAATAGTTTTAAGCAATTAAAACAAAATAGAGCTTATTCAGCTAATGTAACAAAAGATAGGCTCTTATTACCCAATAACTATAATATCCCAGAAATTAATATTTATAAAGAGTTTATAAAATTTGTAGCACAAAAACCATTTTCAAATAATTTAAGCGAAGAGGATATTTATAATTCAATATTTTTAATTTCAGTTATAACAGGATTTGGATTTAACGATATTTTAAATATTTTTATTTATAGAAAAAATAAGTTTTATGAAACAAAAACGGGTGTTGTAGAGTTAAGTCTAAATGCAGAAGCTATAAATACAATAGATGATGAGATTTTTTTTAATAAATCGAATAAAAAAATAAAATATTTACTACCCAAACTATTTATAAATTTGATTGATAAAACAAAAAATGAATTAATTGCAAATGATATGTTAGAGAAAGGCTTGATAAACGAGGATAGATATAAAGAATATATAAAAGAAAAAACTAAACAATTCAATAAGACTATCCATTTTAACATAGATAAAACTTGGTATTTCTTAATTTCTTATATAAGATCGCACCTAAAAGAAGATGTAACCGCTCTTTTTAGCCTTAGTAAAAATTTTAAAAGTGATGAATCAAAGTTAGCATATGGATCTACTGCAAAAGATTCACTTATTTTTTCTAACTTTTTATTAAAAATTTATGATGAATTAGATCTAGAAAATGCACTTTTAAATCTTTTTAAATGGTCAAAGCATGAATATAAAATTTCTTTAAATAATGATGCTACGATGAGAGCTGGTTCAAACAGAGCAATTGATCCCCAGAAAGTTAAAGATTTTTTCTCAGGACTTAAAAATGAAATTAATAAGTCAAACAATCATATAGATAAATTTAACTTATTTTCAATTTACACAAGAGTTGCTTTAGGCATCTTATTAGGAACTAGAACCTTTAATTATTCATGCTCTTTGGATAGAGTTAGTTTTTCATTTCATACACTTATAATATCAGAAAAATCAAATACTTTAATATCTGGAATAAGACTTATTCCACTTTGTACTCAAGCAGAAGAGTTAATTAAAGAGTATCAAGAAAAATTGACTCTTTTAAATATTCCAAATGATAATATATATTTTATGAATATTGATAAGACTTATTCATTATACAGTAACGAACAAGCTACAAAAATATTAAAAGATTTAAATGTAGCCAAAGAGTTAATTGATTTTTTAGAAAAAGTTCCTTTAAATATTGGGCGACATATTATTTCAAAGTATGCTATTGAAAGCAATTTAAATGGTTTTTATCTTGAAACATTTTTAGGTCACTATGTTAGTGGGGCTGAACAATTTGGAACTTTTTCTAACTTAAATTTCAAAAAATATATTGAAACAATGCGAAGATTTATAAGTGAAATTGCTGAAATATATGGTATTTATTAAATACAAGCTTTAAAATGCAGTCTTAAAAAAATCTATATAGTTTAAATACGCTATCCATGCACAAATAATCCCAATGTAACTAAAGATGCTCCAAAATATGCTGTTGTTCTTTTAACTTTCATTTTTTATATTCTTACGATTATTTTTTGATTTTAACAAAATATCTATAATTTTTTGTTTAACTCTTTTATAGAATTTTTAACCTCTTTATTTTTATCATTTCTAAATTTATCAAAAAACCAGCCATATTTATTAAAATAGTATATAGTTGATTTAATATGCTGAAAAAGTAACCATTTCCTTTTGTAAGACTCTTTGGCATGAACATGAGTTATGCTAACATTTGGATAAAAAATAGTTTTATATTTACTATGTAATCTTCTATTTAAATCTATA
>CANRHT010000274.1 GCA_947630465.1 uncultured Pseudomonadaceae bacterium | reverse complement strand
GAATTACCCGGTGTACAAGACACAGCCGAAGCAAAACGTGTTTTGGGTCGTACTGCCAACTTAGAATTCCGTTTGGTGTCGGATTTAAATGACCAATACATTGACCCATATTTGGGTAAATCAAATGGTCAACCGATTCCACCGGGCACTGAAGTCTTTGCCTTTGAATCACTCGACAGTGGTCGTGAATTACTGCTTAATCGTAGCCGTATCTTAACTGGTGAGCGTGTGCAAAATGCCTCAAGCGGTTTTAGCCAAGATACTGGCGGTGCTGAGGTAAATATTACCCTCGACTCTGCGGGTGGTAAATTAATGGCAGATGCCACACGTAATGCCGTAGGCAAACGTATGGCGGTGTTGTTTATTGAAAATAAACAAAAGATTAGCTTTGTCACCGACCCTGAAACCGGTACACAAACCGAAGTACGTACCCCATACACCGAATCTGTGGTAATTAACGCCGCAACCATTCAAGCGGTGTTAGGTTCACAGTTCCGTATCACAGGTTTAGATTCACCACAAGAAGCAGCAGAACTCGCGTTGATGCTACGTGCCGGTGCTTTAGCTGCACCAATGTACTTTGTTGAAGAACGTGTCATTGGTCCAAGTTTAGGTCAAGAAAACATTGATAAAGGCGTGCTATCGACTCAAATTGGCTTCTTATTGGTGGCAATTTGGATGGTGGTATTCTTCCGTTTATTTGGGGTGATTGCCAACTTTGCCTTAGTGTTTAACTTAGCCATGATCTTAACTGTAATGTCTTGGTTAGGTGCATCATTAACACTACCGGGTATTGCAGGTATTGTGATTACCATTGGTATGGCTGTCGATGCCAACGTACTAATTTGTGAGCGAATACGTGAGGAAATCAAATGGGGAGCATCGCCAAAACAAGCGATTGTTGCCGGTTATGAGCGTGCTTATAACACCATTTTTGACTCCAACTTAACCACATTCTTGGTGGCATTTATTCTATTTGCCATTGGTACAGGCCCAATTAAAGGCTTTGCTGTCACCTTGATGATCGGTATTGTCTGCTCAATGTTTACCGCCATTACGGTCACGCGTGCCATTGTACAGCTGATTTATGGCAAAAAACGCGACTTGAAAAAGTTGAGCATTTAAGGAGATCGATGATGACTGAAAATTCTCAACCGCAATATGGTCGCCCTGAAGAAGAACGCGTGATTCCGTTTATGAAGATTGCTTTGCCTGCGGCATTGCTATCGATTTTCTTAACGCTTGCAAGTATTTTCTTTATTGCCACCAAAGGTTTAAACCTAGGTTTAGACTTCACTGGTGGTATTGCCGCCGAGCTTAATTACACCAATCCGGTTAAACCTGAGCAAGTCAGCAATGCTTTAAGCCAAGCTGGCTTTAATGATGCGGTGGTACAAACCTTAGGTTCAGAACGTGACCTGATGGTACGTATGCCGGTTCAAGAAGACATTGAAGCTGAAGACTTAACCAAAACCATCACACAAGCCGTTCAGTTGCCTAATAACGCAGCTGAAGTGCCTAAAGTTGATGTAGTCGGTGGTCAAGTCGGTAATGAGCTGTATGTGCGCTCAGCCGGTGCTGTGGGCTTAGCGTTGTTGCTGATGCTAGTCTATGTCACCATTCGCTTTGAGTTTAAGTTGGCAATGGGTGCAGTTTTGTCTTTGTTCCACGACATTGTGGTGACACTAGGTTTCTTTGCTTTTATGCAATGGCCATTTGACTTAACTGTACTTGCAGCATTATTAGCAATTATTGGTTTTTCACTTAACGATAACATTGTGGTGTCGGATCGTATTCGTGAAAACTTCCGTAAGATTCGTGGTGCAACGCCTTTAGAAGTGGTCAACCTTGCCTTAACGGAAACCTTACGTCGTACCATTCATACCTCTATGACCTTATTATTGGTGGTTGTGGCAATGATGTTCATGGGCGGTGATGGCCTCAAATGGTTCTCGATTGCCATGTTTATTGGTGTGTTTGTGGGTACTTATTCTTCTATTTATATTGGTACTGCCTTCTCACTATGGCGTGGTCTGAACCGTCAAGACTTTATTGTCACGGTTAAACCTGAATTTGAAGAACAAGCTGATGAGCAATTGCCACCGCGTTAATGCATAATTTTAAACAGCCTATCTTCGGATGGGCTTTTTTATGCCCATGTGATATGTGGGCGGCTCTGGCTTTTACGCCATGCTATCGTCACAAGTGCAGCGTCTAATACTCTATGCTCATATTCAAAGGCGCCTAATGATGGATGCTGCATCTCGCCTTGCATATATCCAAATCGTACATTAGTTTCTAAAGTGTTAAGACTTAAACGAATCCCAAGCCCTGCTGCTTTAAGAATCGCTTCTTTAGCGGTCCAAATCTGAAACCAATAGCATGTGTCTTGTCCACTGGCATACCACGCTTGTAATTCATGTTGGCTAAACGCATGTTGAGCCAATGCTCCAAAGCGTACCTTGCGGTTTAAGTCTTCAATATCAACGCCAATATCTGGCTGGGTACGGCTCATCACCAAAGCATAATGCTGCTGACTGTGGCTATGGTTAAAGGCTAAATCGGGTAAATAAGGTTTGCCGTGTTCAGTTTTTAACAACTCAGAAGCTTGGATGTTACGACCTAAATATTGACTCAGCTTGACTAAGCGGTAAGCATGTAAGGCTTGCTTTTGTGCAGCCACATATTGCGGACGGGTGAGATCTTTATCTAGTGTCA
>CANRHT010000273.1 GCA_947630465.1 uncultured Pseudomonadaceae bacterium | reverse complement strand
AAAGATAGTATCTCATTTACATGTTAATATTAGATTATTGAATGAAGTTGGTGAGGAATTAAGAGTTTTATCTGGCCATACTAAAAAGATTAAAGGTGTAGAGATTTTAAAAGGTGGAAATATCCTTTCTTATTCATCCGATTCTATTATAATATGGAATAAAGAAAATTATAAACCAAAAGTTTTAAAAAGCCACACAAATAATTTTAAATATGTAGATATTTTAGAAGATGGAAGAATACTCTCTTTTTCAGGTGATAGAATTCTTAAATTATTGAATCAAAATGGAGATATTTTAAAAAATTTATATATTACTATAGATGATAATATTAAAGGTTGTTGTATTATTACTAATAAAAATATAATTTTTATTAGTAATAATAAATTTTTTATATACGAAATATTTTATAAACCATCAAATAATAAATAACATTTGTAAATACATAAATGAAATCATACGATAAAACACTAACTAGACTTATTTTGATACTCACAAAACTTTCAAATAATGAAAGACCAACTACAAGAGAGTTATCAGATGAATTTGGTATAGGAATAAGAACTATTCAAAGAGATATTTATGAAAGATTATTATATTTTCCAATAGAAAAAGATAGTGAAGATAGATTGAAATTTATAGATGGATTTTCTTTAGATAAGTCTTCTCTTGATAATGATGAAATGATGTTGGTATATTTATCATTATCTCAATTAAAAGGATTCAATAATAAATTTGAAGATAAAATTGATACTATAATTTCAAAACTTCTTCTTCCAAACTATACTGCACCATATCATATAAAAACTACTAGTTTTGAGAAATTAGAGGTAAATTCTAAAATTGTAAAAGATATAAATAAAGCTATTGAACAAAAAATTATCTCTAAAATAGAAATTTTAAATCAAGAAAAAGATATTTATCCTATTAAAATCGTAAGTTTTAGTGGTATTTGGTATTTACTAGCAAAAGATGAAATAGATAATAAAATTAAATCATTTTTGCTTTCAGATATAAAAAATATTAAATTTTCAAATCAAAAATTTAGTTTAGATAAACCAATAGATGAGATACTATCAAATGTACATAGTGCTTGGTTTGAAGATGGTTGTAATTTTAAAGTTACAATTTTAGTTCATAAAGTTGTAGCTTTTTATTTTAAAAAGAAAAAAATACTTCCTACTCAAGAGAATTTAAAAGAGCTAGAAAATGGCGATTTAATAATATCTTTTTCTGTAAGTCATTACGAAGATATTGATAATTTAATAAAAGCTTGGCTTCCTCATATTGAAATAATTGATCCAATCGATTACAAAGAACAAATAACTACTGAACTTCAAAATTATTTAGATAATACTATTTCTAACGACTTCATGCTGTCGTAATACTATTTTATAATTCTGATAATTTTTAGAAGTTATCATGAAAAGTAAAATATCTATATATCCAACTTACTTTTAATGAAATAAAACAGTAACATTTTTTTGTTACCACTATTTGTATAATTTCAAAATAAATAAAACACAAGGAGTATATTTTGCAAGATAATACTAACAAAACAACACAAGAACTATTTGATAAATTGATGCTTGGTTTTTCAAAACATTTTGAAAAATCTTCTAGAAGATTAGATGATGATTTTGAATATGAATCAAAAGATAAAATACCAAATATTGACTACACAGATGGTGGAGCTAGTTTTATAGAGTTTGTTAGAAAACAACAAGAAAAATCTGAAAAAATAAAATAAACCCAAGGAGTTAAAAATGAGTTTTATGCCAAATATAATTTATAAAAAAGATGATAAAGAGGTTGTTAGTGATTTGCTTACAAAAATGTTAGATGATAGAGTAATTATGTTAATGACACCTGTTAATAATATATCAATGACAAGTGTAATATCACAACTACTATATTTAAATGTGAAAGATAGTAAAAAACCAATACATCTTTATATTAGCTCTCCAGGTGGAAGTGTTTTAGATGGATATGGAATTATAGATACAATGAATTTAATAGAAGCTCCTGTTTATACTTATACAATAGGATTAGCAGCTTCAATGGGTGCTTTGATATTTTTAAATGGAACAAATAGATATATGCTTCCACATTCAGAACTTATGCTTCATCAACCTTTAGGAGGAGTTAGTGGACAAGCAAGTGATATTGAAATTACAGCAAATAGAATTATCAAAATGAAAAAAGATATAAATGAGATGATTGCTACTAGATGTAATCTTGCTTTAGAAGAAGTAGAAAAATTTACAGATAGAGATAGATATTTTTCTGCAACTGAAGCAATAGAGTATGGCTTAGCAGATGAAATTATTTCAAAAATAGAGGTAAAAAAGATGAAATAGGTATATATAAATCAAGCTCTTTAGCTAAATAGTTAAAAAGAAAGTGTTCTGTTATATAAAAACAACAAATATTAATTCAATATAAAATCAAACAATTAAAATCTAGGAGAAACATATGAAAGCTACAATTGGTTTTATCCCAACAAAAGTAAAAAACAGTTCGAATAAAGCAAAAAAAGGTAAAGAGTTGATTGTTCCAAAACTATACACACATAGTTGTGCAGTTGGACAAACAGGTTGTGGAAAAACAACAAGTTATATATACCCAAATTTAAATGAGAGAATATCTTTAAATGATGGAATATTAGTAATGGATTATAAAGGTAAAGAGCATAATGCTGTAAAACTTTTTGCAAAAAGACACAATAGACTAAATGATGTTCTAGAAATAGGTAAACCTTGGGGTGAGTCTATAAATATTATTAAATATATGAGTGAAGCAAATCTTGAAGATTTTATAGTTGGTATTTTGGGACTAAATGATGGTAAAAATGATTACTGGAGTAGTGCTGGTACAAATTTGGGTATTGCTTGTTTAAATATTATTGGCAAACTTGAAGATTTAATAGCAGCTATGAATAAACTAGAAAATAAAGATTCACTTATACATAACTGTTTTAGAACAAATCTAAAAATTGATAATAAAGATAGGGGATATTTAAAAGGTATTCCAACATTAAAAAATTTAAAATCTTTATATGAGATTACAGCATCAACAGATAGCATAAAACTATTTATTTCAAATTTAGATCCACTTTGTATGCATATAGAAAAAGGGATACAAGATACAATATTTAATGATGATGTAGATATGGAACTTGAAGATATAAATAATAAATATAAAGATGTTTTAGAACTGTTCTGTCTTTTAGAAGATAGTATCAAAAAGTACTATCCAGTATTAGAAACTTTTCAAAAAGATAAATCTAGTACAAATTCTTCTTCAATTTTATCAGCGCTTAATAAACCTTTAGCTGGTTTTGCAACAAAAGATTATCTAAATGGTGATAGTTTTGATGTAATTGATGCTTTAAATAGCTCTAAAATAGTTGTAGTAAATACTCAAGAGTTATCAGAAGTTGTACTTGCAAATTATAGTTACTCAATTTTTAAAGAGTTACAAAAAAGAGTAACAAAAAATAGTGTTTGTGATATTGCTGTATTTATTGATGAAGCACAAAGAGTAGTTTCAAAAGAGTTTGATTTGCCAATAGATGTATTAAGAGAAGCAAAAGTTGAACTATTTTTATCATATCAAAATGAAGATTTGATGATTGAAAAAATAGGACTTTCTGCTTATCAGGCACTATATAAGAATTTATCACATAGATTTGTATTTAAAAACAACGAAATTGGTCTATCAAAACTAAAAAGCTTTGAATATAAAGATTTAAGTAAAAAAGATAGTACTAAAACTAGAGTTTCAAAACC
>CANRHT010000272.1 GCA_947630465.1 uncultured Pseudomonadaceae bacterium | reverse complement strand
TAGTTCCACCTTTTTTAATATCACGATTTTTATCATAAACAGCTATTAAAATATCTGATTTTTCAATCAAATATTCACCCAATAAAGCATATTGTTTATTTCTTATTTTGCTTTGTTCTTCAGCATTTTGATTTAAATAAATTTCTTCATAAAAATCTAAATTAATAAATATAACATCTGATTTATTATGTTTTTTTATTTTATATATTAAACTTTCATACTCTTTTATTGATTCAAATTCAGATATTTTATTTACTTTTAAACCTTTACCAAATGTATTTTTATATATAAACTCACTAAATGGTAATGGAACTAAGATTTTTATATTTAAAAAATTTTCTAAAATAGAATTTGCAATTATTCTATCAACACCATCAGCGAGTGGAGTTAAAACTATCAATTCAACAAATTCATTATCTTTTTGACAATTACTAAGAAATTCTTCTATTCTTTCTTTTATAAAAACTATTTGTTCTTCTGAAATATCTCTATTACCTGTAATCCCTATATAAATTTCATTTTTCATGTATTATTTTCTCGATTGAATTTTTAATTTAATATTTTTATTTATTTTAAATTGTATAAAACATTCTATCTAAATAAAATATAATTTATTTTTTTATCATACCAAAATTATCAACTGTACAACTATTTAAAACTTTTTCTTTTAAAAATTAAATTTAGTTTGATTTTTTAATGCATTCTCTATTGCATCATTTAATAAATCTTGTTTTTCTTTACTTGCAGCTACCAAAGGTGATCCTAAATGCACATCTGCACAATGTATAAATTTAATACTCATTTTTCCTCTTTTTTTGTATTGATATTTTGTTGTTTTGGTTCTGGGGTAATCTTAGCATTTTTTTCATATTTAATATCTGGAAATATTAAATCATAAATAAAATCTATAGTATAAAAAGTATCATCTTTTTTAGTTGGTTGTAGTTTTGCAACCTTATCAGCTACTACATTTATCTCTCTTGGTATCCAAGTGATTTTAATATTGTATTTATCGCATATTTTTAAAATATTTGGATTTTTTGCAACACTTTCATTGTCACTTAAAATAACTGCTCTTTTTAACTCTTTTGATTTTATATATGTTATTGCATTAACAACAGCATATTGTTCTGCAATATTGTTATTATCAATATTTATTAATTTTATAATTGAAGTTAAATTAATTTCAGGATCATAAAGAGCTATTTGAAACTCTTTATTCTCATTTTGTCCAGCATCTACATATATAACTCTTCTTTTTACTTTATTCATAAAAAAATTCTCCCTCTATTTTTTAAATTAATTATGAAAATATCTTTTGAAAAAATCCAAGATTTCTTGAATTTTGCTTTATAAAATCAAAAAAGTTTTTATGATTTAGTTTTACTATTCCCTTGTCTTCGACTAAAACTCCAATAGGTAGATACTGAAGAAGCTCTTTTTTTGTGCCATTAGAATTTAATTTTATTCCAAATACAATCTCATCATTAAGCAATATTGTATTTGTTTTTTTATCTTCTTTAAATCCATCATACTTCATATCATATAAATCTCTCCACATTTGTTGCCCTCTTATATAATAATCATCAATTCTCTCTTCACTAAAATAACTAGGTATTGGCATATCTAATATTTTAAAATACTCTTTAAAAACTTCTCTTGAAGGTTTTAAAATATCATTTGTATCAATTTCATAACCACTATTTAGTTTTTGCTCTAACTTAAATAAAAAGTCTCTATATAAATCATTCCCAAAATCGTGCAATAATGTAGTAAAAATATCATCCATTTCTGATTTTTTTGACACATCAAATGGATTATTTAGTTGAATATAATAGATTCTTCGCATAACTTGAGAGTTTGCACTAAAATCAGTATTACTAGAAGCTATCATACAAGGATATTTACCATCTTTTGCATTTGTTAATTTTTTTATAAAACCTTCACCCATATAAGAACTAGTTGAACTACTATTTGAACTAAAATAATCTTTTATAATCTCATCAATAAATATAGGCATTAAATTCTCTTCTTCAAAAAAATTATAAATTGTTTGAGGATTTATTTCACTCATTGAAGAGAGTTTTGAACTCTTTGAAAAATGGTAATAATTTCCTAAATTTCCCATAATTTGACTTATAAATTTTAAAAGATGAGTTTTGCCACTTTGAGATTGTCCTGCTATTAACATAAAAAGTGGAACAGCACTTTTTGATTCATCTCTTCCTTGTTGCCACATAATATTTTCTCTAATCTTCCAAATACAAGGTGATGTAAACGCATATAAAATAGCTTCAAAAATTCTCTTTTTTGTAGCTTCTTCTTTATTCATTGTATATTTTGTATATACATTTATAAATTTATCTAAAAGTTCTAATTTTTCTTTTATTATAGTTTTATCACACTCTTTTGTAAATTGCTCAAGAGTATTATCTTCTGATTCTTCACTTTTAATGTAAAAATGGTTCTCTAAAGGACTATAAACTAAGTTCATTCTACTATCTTTGAACTCTTTTATTATAGTTTGTGGTTTTAATACTTTTGTGATTAACTGCTCTTTATTTTTTATAAATTGTGCTGGAGTAATAAAAGTAGTTATCCCCTTTGTTGCTTTTGTTACGATTTCAATTACTGTTTTAGTTTGCTCTATACTTTTAAGCTCTTTTTTTAGATTCTCTTCTTGATTTACTATAACTTTTTTTGTGCTTTCAATATTTTTACTTAAATCTTCAGGTAAAACAACTCCTATTTGAGCATTTTTTAATCTATCTTGTAAAATATCTAAACTATCTTCAGCATTTAAAATGATAATTTTTTCCTCATCTTTTGCTTTTTTTCTTATAATATCAGGTATAAAATCGTTTGTATGTTTTTTTATATCTTCATATCTTTGAAGAAAAATATCTACAATTTTTGAGTTATATAAACTATCATAAACTACTAACTCTTCAAACTGTCTATCTCCACCAAATGCTTTTGTTGAAAAATTTGCACTACCAAATATAACTCTTGTATTATTTGTTTTTAGATTTTTTAAAATATAAATCTTTGAGTGAATAGTTGTACCTGTATTTGTAAACCTAATAGATACATAATTATTTAATATTTTTGTTAAAGTTTTTTTGTCTAAATTTGAAAAGAAACTACTTGTATAATTTGGATCAAATAAAAATTTTTGAGCATTTTCACCATCTTCAATTCCTAAAAGAAGCTCAATTTTATCAAAATCATTTACTTTATTAAAAAAGTATTTTATAGATGAAACAAAAGTACATACACTAAGAGAGTTAAACTCTTTATTATCAAAAAGATTTTCAATATTTCCTGTATAAACTTCATCATTATAGATGATATTTAAATACTTTACCTGATTGTTGCTAGAAAAAAGTGATGTCATAAAATCCTCCTTTTTTTATCTTTTAAATTATAATAAACCAATAAGACATTTTTCTGTACAAAATTATAGTATTAGTAAATTACCAAAGTAAGTAATTTAAACTTATATTTAATACTTTTTCACTTGTTGCTTCATTATTTTTTGATAAAATAGTTTCCTATACTTTATTTTCATCAATAGAAAAGTTATTTAGCTTATTACAATTACTCATTTATAATTTATTGTTTTTTATTTGAGAATAATTTAAAAATTATTCATCTTCTTCTAACTCTTTTTTTAATTTTTCTATTTCTTCATTAACTTCTAAAATTTCTTCTTTTAGTTTTTTTATTTCAAAATCTTTTGCTTCAACTATCGACATAAGCTCCATTAATTTTTCTTTTTCCTCTTTTGTTAATTTCATAACAACTCCTTTTTAATATTTTATATAGCTATATAATCTTTAATAATATATTAAATTGTAAAATCATAACAAATAAAAGCTTTGTAACATTGGCTATTTGTAGACATTTGTTCATAAATGTAACTTAATTAAAAAAGGAAATATAGAAGGTATTCTTTTGTTTCAATGTGTACTTGCCTTCGAACTTTTTACTTCAACAAAAGCTGATG
>CANRHT010000271.1 GCA_947630465.1 uncultured Pseudomonadaceae bacterium | reverse complement strand
TTAATTTTGGGCTTTGCCTTGAGTCAACCTAAACTGAGCATTACAGCCTCTTCTTTGGGTTTAGATCTGCATATTATTTTATCGTTATCTGCTTATACTGTGCTGTTTATGGCAGCGATTCATGCCATGTTATTGTGTTTTCAAAATCGTGAATTAAAAAAGAAAAATAAAAAGCGCGTTTGGGTCAATTTACTGCCTTCATTACAAACCATGGAATCATTGTTATTTGATTTGCTGATCACGGGTTTTATCATTCTAACCATCGCATTAGGCTTTGGCTTTTTTACCATTGATAACTTCTTCGCTCAACATTTAGCGCATAAAACCGTGTTTAGTTTAATGTCATGGTGGGTGTATGCAGTGTTGTTAGTAGGTCATTATGCTTTTGGATGGCGTGGACAAAAAGCGATTCGCTTTACCTTGATTGGTTTTAGTTTATTGGCCTTAGGCTTTATCGGTTCTAAATTTGTGCTAGAAATGATTTTAAGCCCTTAAACTTTTGACTGCATACACAGATACAGCACAAACATTGTGTATTTATTGATTATATTTTGTTAAAAATTGCGCTAAAATGAATCATCAATTTTAAACTTGGAATTTAAAATGTTGAAAGCTCTGAAAAAGAAAAATAAAGCGTGGTTCACGTTCTTTATTATCACGCTTTATTCCATTATTGGTTTTTTCATTGGTCAATTGATGATTGATTACATTTTATAAAGACAGCTGATCGATGTTGTGGGCTGACTAGACAGCATGCAGCATTTTGCGTATAACACGTTTTTTATTTTAAGGTAATACGCTTTGAAACTTGTGCTTGCACCCATGGAAGGCTTAACCGATCCGATTATGCGCGATGTACTGACATCGGTAGGTAGCTTTGACTGGTGTGTCACTGAGTTTATTCGTGTTACCAATTCTGTATTGCCCGATCATATTTATCATAGCTATTGCCCTGAATTGTTAAATGGGGGCAAAACTGCGGCAGGCACTCCTGTCCATGTGCAATTTTTAGGTAATGATCCTGACATGCTTGCTGCCAATGCAGTACGTGCTGCTGAATTGGGCGCACCTGCAATTGATATGAATTTTGGTTGCCCTGCCAAAACAGTGAATCGTCACCGTGGTGGTTCTGTGTTACTCGATGAACCCGAAGTGGTGCATCAGCTGGTCAAAGCGGTACGTGATGCCGTGCCCTCTCATATTCCAGTCTCGGCTAAAATGCGTTTAGGGTATTTAGATCGTAATTTTACCTTAGAAAACGCGCATGCCATTGAAGATGCAGGCGCAGCTTGGGTCACGGTACATGCACGTACCAAAGCCGATGGTTATACCCCACCTGCCTTTTGGGATTTGTTACAACCGATTCGCGAAGCACTCAAAATTAACGTGATTGCCAATGGCGAAATTTGGAACAACCAAGATGCCAAACAATGTTTGCTGGAATCAGGTTGTCAGGATTTAATGATTGGACGTGGGGCAGTGACCACACCAGATTTAACCCAATGTATTCGTCAAAATAGCGACAGCGCATTGTTGTCTTGGCAAGACTTAGTCGGCTTGCAAATTCGTTTTTTAAATGGCGGCTATAAAAAAGAAATGAACATGGTGGGTCGTTATAAACAATGGCTGGGCATGATGAGTAAACATTATCCAGAAGCGAAACTACTTTGGGATGAAGTCAAACGCATTAAAGCTTTAGATGACATCACCCAAAAACTACAACAGCATCTTTAATATTAGCCGCTCCATAGAGCGGCTTGTTTTATGGTGTGACTTGACTGACCCAAGTCGGCAACTGCCATGCCCCACCCACAAAGCCTTTACATTGTAAATGGGCTGCTTGATAGGTTTTGCTAAATCTTTGTCCGGTAAATGCCCACTCTTCAACGCGATAACAGTCGCCTAAACCACGACCTTTATGCTGAGCAAATACTTGCCCTTCACTAAAACTTGTACCTGAATACGTGACCCCTTGTTGCACCTTGCTCAACTGCTGATTCATCAGCCACATGCCTAACGCTTGCCAACACGGAACTTGCACTAACACTTGTTGAGCATTCAGTGGATACATCGTTAGTTTTGCACCATCTTGATGCTTCCAAAGCAGTGGACAATCTTCCTCTGATGCCGATTTTTTAAGCTCGACACAATATGCTTGGCTTGAGCAGTGTTTAAAGCATAGTGCTGTGCTTGAGCAGGCACATAGTGATTGATACGGTACTTTGGCATTGCTTGCATGGCTCGGACTTGGCTCAAAGGCTGTTTGCCTTTAGCCAACAAAGCCGATGCTGTACCTACACGCCGTTGATATTCGTCACTTTTAAGCAACACAGCGCTTAAACCACGGTCTGATATACGCCATATTCGACTACCTTGGCGTAACTCAATATGCATATTTTGACGTGCATGGGTAAGCAGTGCTTGAATTTGAACTTGTGTTAAATGGGCTTGATCGTGCTTAAAATCAAGTACCCCATAAGGTGTGGCATTGATCCATAGCGTTGCTTGAACAGGTGCATCTGGCATGCGCACTTTGCCACTGAGTTTTGCAGCATGCCCTGCCGGATAGGTCAGTAATACAGATACAGGGGCATCGTCATGGGCTTGATAACCTGCCATACGACAAGTATGGGTATTATCACACGCCATTTCCCAATCTTGATGTTCAAAGCTCAAGGCATGTAAAGAACCACTACTGACCAAAAGTAAACCGATCCAATATTTTGACATCAGCATCTCCTTAGGGTGCTTCATGCACCACTTGTGCTTGTTGCAAAGCTTCAATTTCTTCAAGTTTGGCCTGTTTGTCACGACTTGAACTTAAGGTGGTCATTAAGTCATCAGCAAGGGCTTTTAATAAAACCACATCATCTTCACTTAAACTACGCACTTTTTTATCCAAAATACATAAACTGCCCATGACCAAACCTTGTTTATTACGCAGCGGCACGCCGGCATAAAAACGAATCTTTTCCTGACCTAAGCGTTTATTACGTGCAAAACGTGGATCACGGGCAATATCTTCAATGATCAGTTCTTCATTTTGATAGACCAAATGACTACACACACAGTGCTGACGCGGTACTTTGGCTTCCATCGGATGTTCATTTTGAGCATATAAAGGACTGGCTGGGGTATTGACCCAATCTTCATCGACCAATGAAATTTGCGCATACTTCACATCAAACGCTTGGCGTGCTTCATCAATATACTGCTCATAAATCGGTAAATTATCAGGCTGCAACAACTGCAACTCATGTAATGCCTCTAAACGCTCTGCTTCATTGTCATTGAGCAGTTGACGCGCAGGATTTTCACCTTGCTGCATGAGCAACACGTCAATACTGAGTAATAACTCGTTAACGCTACTGACCACTTCGACATTAAAACGATTTTTAGCTTCTAAACGCATCTCGTCTTCATCATTAGCCCATGTGGCAAAAACCAACTCTAAATCCGGTCGTTGCTGCCCAATTTGATGCTGCAACAACCGAATTTGTGCCAAGGGTTGTTGATGAAAAATTGAAATACATAAGATTTTAATATCAGTTGGAATTTTAGCCATCATATCGACTTGTGACTGAATAAACGCCTCAGCATGACTTTGTGCTGCCACATGGCAGAAGATAAAATATCCACCTCCCAACGCGCACCGATACACAGCACTTTGACATCTGAATCATTGGCTGGGGCTGGATATTTTTGTTGAAAGGCATGGTTAAAAAACTTTAAGCCTTGCTGTAATCGCAACCGATGCTCAGCACTGGCAATGGTGTTATGACTATTTGAAAATAAGCGAATGGCAGGAATAGCGACATTGTCATAAAAATCATTAACATGACGTACCACCACCTCAGGCGTGGCTTTTTTAGGCAAACCCTCAGCAATATAATCTTCAGCCACTTCCATCGCATCATCGACATCATCTGCCACCAAACGCTGATAAAAGCGCTGTTGTGGCGTGAGTACGGGTTCACTGCCAATTAAGATTTTTAAGAAACCCAATGCAGGCACATAATAAGACAACACCAATAAACATGCTGTTAAGGGTGTCGATAAAATCAAGCCTACAGGTCCCCACAGTGAGGTCCAAAAGGTCGCGGCTAAAATAATGGATAAGGTAGAAAGTCCAGTACTTTCGCCATACAGCCAAGGCTCAATAATATTGTTGCTCACTAATTCAAGCACTAAAATAAGCCCTAGCGTCCACAGCACCATATTCCAACTTGGGTCTACCGCAAAGGCTAAGGTAATGGGGAAAATCGCTGAGATCATGGGGCCTGCGTACGGAATAAAGCGCATGACCACTGCCACCAATCCCCACATTAATGCCGCAGGCACTCCGATCATCCACAGCCCAAGTGCCATCGGAATACCGTAGGTTACATTCACCAGCAATTGCATGCGTAAATAAGTACCAATACGGGTTGCGGCTTCATCTAGAGCATCGGTCCCTACATTTAAGTTACCACCCAGTAAGCGCAATAAACGGTCGTGTAAATCTTTACGACTCAGTAAAATCAGCACCACAAATAAAAATACAATACCAGCGGTGGCAAGTGGCCCAAAAATACGCCCTGCCCATTGCATGGCTTCATCCATAGCCGAGGCTTCTTCAGCCACCACTTTGACTTGTTGTACATTTGGATCTGTTGTTTCGTCACTGCGATTGGCACTGGCAATAGAACTTTGAATGGTATTTAAAGTACTGACCGCTCCATCCCAAACACTGGGACCACTGGTATTGATGTGGTTCTAGGATTTTAGACCACGCCTATAAGTGATAATCTACTCCCCAATAAGCATGGGAAATGCTTGTTTT
>CANRHT010000270.1 GCA_947630465.1 uncultured Pseudomonadaceae bacterium | reverse complement strand
CGGTATCTACGGCAGTCCAGACACTAAAGACGAAATCCTCGCCCGCAAACTGCAAAACAACACGATCCAAACCCCCGCGCTTTTCTTAGGTGATAGTAAATACGACCACCAAGCCGCCACCGCAGCAGGGCTGGATTTTTTGTTTTTGAGCGACTGGAGTGAAGTTAACGACTGGAAAGCATGGACGAACAAGCAGAGCTTAAAAGTAGTTAAGAGCCTTGCAGCCTTGCTATTAGTAGCATGACTCTATTAAAATATTAAACTTCTCTAGAAAAACAACGGCATTAATTACATCCTTCTCAATAAGCGATTGCAATTTTGCCAACAATCTTTTTAAACACGCTCACTGGATAACTTACAACCCCTATAAAGTAATTTCTCTTAACAGGTGTTTTCTCAAAAGCATCGAACAGTTCTTCTACAAACCTTGGATACTCTTTCATATAAATATCAGAATATGTTATTTGCTGTTCACATCTAATTCCCTCCCAGTCATCAGGGCTTTTAAGCAAGTCTATAACCTTCTCTCCCTCCTCATAAAAAGGACAAAGACCATAATAATTATAAAGAGAAATAAGCTTTTTATTTTTTCTAACTAATTGCCCATGGAAAAACTCATGCCGATGAAACTCAACAACAGCTGTATTAGTTGCTAAAGCATCACTTATTGCAGACGACCAGTAACTAATAACAAAATCTGAAATACTAGACGCCACGATAGTATTAAGCGTAATAATTTCAACATTATTATATTCTTGCATTAACCTTAAAAAATCTTTTATGTTTTTCTGTCTCGGGTGCGCCTTAATCAAAAATAAATATTCAGGAGTTTCTTTAATCATCTGAACCAATGATTCAAATAAGTACACTGAATTATCATAACTAAGATACTCATGATGAACATCACGAACAGGAATGAAAATTATTTTTCTAAAATCTTTTTTACGCTGTTTGATCCTCTCTTGCTCATCAGAACAGCCTTCAAGATATTTTAGCCAAGAAGGACTATAACCAATATTTCCTGCAACAATTATATTAGAAGAAGGAAATCCTGTATTTTTTCTATAGTTTATTTCTGTACTATTATGACAAACAACTAATGCTTCGTGATGATATCCATTATATTCATTTTCATAAAAACCAGCTTCTTTCTCTGTTAGGGAGCTTTTATTTTGACTTAACAATGAATATGCATGTGCAAAAAAAACAATTCTCGAGAAAGGCCAATAACATGTTAAAAACCTAGACTTTGAATTATGACCATTATCACAAGTGAAAATAATGTTTCGTTTAAAAAAGTTTTTCAGAAAAAACAAAAACAATCTAAAACCGCTTATTCTTAATAATTTAAAATTACTTTCAATTATCTCCTTATAAAACTCTGGAATAGCCTCAAAACGCTCACGACTACCATACACAAAATAAGGAATAGAGCTTTCTCTTTTATTAATAGCTTCTAAAATAAATGGTAAACCAGCATGGAGCTCTCCGTAAGACTTTTTATAAAAAAATAAAATATTCTCTCTCATTACTTACCACCAAAGAATTATAAAAATGCTTATATTTTGCTTTTAAAACCATTTTAATAAAACACCAAAAAACCTGTATGTATTTCTCAAAGCAAATCAAATAAAACAACACACATCAACAGTGATTTCAAGACAATCTTATAAGCTTCTTATTAATCAACACCAATGGATAAACTCAATACTGCCATTTATCACTTAGGGATCTTTTCTAACACTAACACCAATGTACTATAGCAATCATGCTATTAGCATATACAACAAAACACTCAGAAACCTCAAAATTTAAATACAAAGATCAGGAAGAATATAGCCGGTGTCACTCATAAAATCTCTATATATTCTTTCCCATAGTCTCACCTTACAATGCAGCTCCAATCAGTAGCCTGGCCAAAGGAAACATCTTTAGCTAGACGCTTTCCTATAACCTCTTCAAAATGCTTCGGCGCTAACCCAAACCCTGGCCTTACACTTCTCACCGCTTCTTCAGTAATCACATCACCAGCCTTCAAATCTTTCACAAAATACAATGAACGGCGGAATTGCGCATTGCCTTGTTCGCTAGACTTACGGCCATAGTTAACACTGCCTAACGCCTGCCAAGCGGTTTTGCTATCACGGCATAAAGCGGTTAATTCTGCAGGTTCAAGGGAGAAGCTGTCGTCTGGGCCACCACCGCTACGGTCTAAGGTGAAGTGTTTTTCGATGATCGATGCACCCAACGCCACGCTGGTGATGGCGGTGGTATTGTCGAGTGTGTGATCAGACAGGCCTGTTACTAAACCAAAACGCTCGATCATATCCGGGATTGTGCGCAAATTATAATCTGCTGCTGGAGCAGGATAACCACTCACGCAGTGCAATATAGCCAGCTCTTTACAGCCACCTTCTCGTGCGGCTTCAATCGCTTCAGCAATTTCTTCTGCGTCTGCCATACCGGTTGAAATAATCATCGGCTTGCCGGTACTCGCCACATATTTAATCAATGGCAAATCCACCGCTTCAAATGAAGCGATTTTATAAGCAGGAGCGTTCAAGTCTTCCAGCAGATCGACAGCAGTATTATCAAACGGTGAGCTAAAAATCGTGATATCTAGCTTACGAGCATGATCAAATAAAGGCTTGTGCCAATCCCATGGCATGTGTGCTTCTTGGTAAAGGTCATATAATGTACGACCATCCCATAAACCGCCTTTAATCCGAAACTCATCAGCATCGCTATTTAAAGTAATGGTATCTGCAGTATAAGTTTGCAACTTAACGGCATCAGCACCCGACTTTTTAGCTTCTTCAATAATTTTCAGTGCTGTTTCTAATTTGCCATTATGATTTGCGGATAGTTCAGCGATGATATAGGGCGGTTCATCTGCTGCTATACGGCGCTCTGCGATATGTATACTTGGAATATTTGTCATTTTAAATCTCTTAAGTCAGGCTGCCATTGGTTTGCTAACAGTCCAAAACACACTACATTATGATAATTTTTCCCATCAAAGTGTTGGTCGCGAAGTATGCCTTCTTGCTCAAAACCTAACTTTAAATGAAAAGCGATGGATCGTTCATTAAATCCTAAAGCTTGCCCACACACCTTATGAAAATCAGCTTCGTAAAAAGCATAATTGAGAGCCGTTATACCTAAAGCTAACCCAGTTCCTTTTGGTGCTTGTGGGGACAGGTAAAACCCCCAATCTGCGATGCCACCTTTTTTTATTTCGGTAATGTTTACAAAACCTAATGGTTTTTTATTTTTTTCAAATATAAGTAGATGCCGCTGGCTATCACCTACCGTCGACTGAAACCACTGAGTATGCTCTTCTAGGGTGATCTCATGTTGAGTGTACATATACTT
>CANRHT010000269.1 GCA_947630465.1 uncultured Pseudomonadaceae bacterium | reverse complement strand
ATGCCTAATTCGAGAAGACGATGACCACGCAAGTGGAAAACGGCTCCTCAAAAAGAATTGCTTGACGACCATAGAACATTGGAACCACCTGATCCCATCCCGAACTCAGAAGTGAAACGATGTATCGCCGATGGTAGTGTGGGGTTTCCCCATGTGAGAGTAGGTCATCGTCAAGCGCTTACACCAAAACCCCAGATCAGCAATGATCTGGGGTTTTTTTATGCCCAAAATAAAATAATATGCCCACGCAAAACAGACAGATTAAAGCACCATGCTACGGATGCCGTTGCAACACTGGCATCAGTTAATGCCTAGAGCTTGATGCGAGGCTTGGAAAACGCTACATCAACAACTGCGATGCCCTTTATCTCTGTGCTGACTGGCGACACCCGCAACCGCTCAGATCAACAGCCCAAACGACCCGCGCGGGTGAATTAATGCATTTATTTGCAAAGCAATGTTCAATTTTGTGAACTGCGTCACATTTACCAGGGTGCAAAATATTTTAAATCTGCCATGATGAAGATCAGTGCCACGGACGGCACTTGAAACAACCCTAGGGCAGGCGCGCAGGATGCGCATCACAGACCAGTACAAGGACAACAGTACAGGCCCAAAGGATGTAAACGCACAGGATGTGCGCAGGCTCCATCTCATGGATGACATCGATCGAGTCGTTTAACAAGCACAGGACGTGCAGCAAAAGCCCCAAGTACATCGCCGTGCTTGGGGCTTTTTTATAGTATCTATATTTTATAGTTGATTATATTGCAGCTAGACGCTCACTGGCTGCTTATGTAAAGCAAACCCCGTGATGTGCAGAGGTATATAGAGTTCGGCTCAAGAGTCGCTGTTGTGATTGGTTTAAACTGATTTATGCTTGCTTTGACGTAGAGTATATTTTTATTACAAGAAAGATAATAACTGACGCAATACATATCTGGGGATTAAAAGTGCGATACACATTGAGATGATCCATAAGTCCATCGCACTTGAAATTTTAGGAGATCTATTAAAAAATTCTTTAAGTAGCGTGAAAAATCGCCTTACTTACCAAAGCCATTTGGGTTTTTTTGCTGCCAACGCCATGTATCACGCATCATATCCTCAAGGTTATGTTGAGTCTTCCAGCCCAGTTCTTGTATAGCCTTTTTAGGGTCTGCCCAACACTCGGCAATATCACCGCTACGTCGTGCAACCACTGCATAAGGTACTTCTACATTAGCTGCTTGCTCAAAAGCACTAATCATCTGTAAAACGCTATAGCCTTGTCCAGTGCCTAAGTTCCAAGTATTGATACCTGTGGACTCTATAATGACGTTTAAGGCTTTTAAATGGCCGTTGGCTAGGTCAATCACATGAATATAATCACGTACACCGGTGCCATCTATAGTTGGATAGTCGTTTCCATACACTGATAGCTGTTGCAGTTTACCGACAGCAACTTGGCTGATATAGGGAACTAGATTATTTGGAATACCGTTTGGGTCTTCACCAATGAGTCCGCTGACGTGTGCACCTACTGGGTTAAAGTAGCGCAGTAAAGCGATACTCCAGCGTGATTCTGAAATCGCGAGATCACGGAGTATCTCTTCCACCATCAATTTGGAGCGACCATAAGGATTAGTAGGCGTACCCGTTGGACAACTTTCGCTGATTGGCATTTCTTTAGGTTCGCCATAAACCGTAGCAGAAGAACTGAATACCAAGTTAAATACATTTGCCGCAGCCATCGCTTGAAATAAGACAATACTGCCGCTGACATTGTTTTCATAGTAAGCCAGTGGTTGTTGTACGCTTTCTCCAACAGCTTTTAAACCGGCAAAATGTAAGACAGCTTGAATGGAGTGACGAGCAAAAATTGAATCTAGTAATTCGCGATCCCGAATATCACCTTCAATAAATGTGGCCGTTTTACCACAAATACGCTCAACACGACGCAGTGACTCCTGCGAGCTATTAGCTAAGTTATCTAAAACAATGACATCATGCCCTGCTTCCAGCAGAGCTAAAGTGGTATGTGAGCCGATATAGCCTGCACCACCGGTAACTAATATAGATTGCTTCATGCTGTACCTAAATGTTTTAAATTAATGAGAGACCAGTCTCTCGTTGTTGTGTAAGCCTAGTTGTGTTCTACGTTTTCTACGCCACTGCAATGTGCTCACTACCAGAAGTAATAATAGACCGGGTATCCACATTATTTCTTTAGGCATCCGATCAGTGGGAGCGCGCACAAGTAATATTTCCTGATCAAACTCGAGACCTAGATCAGCAGCTTGGCTGGCAAACGTGACGCTATCCACTAATGTTCTCCCGTCTTCTTCAATCAGACTTAAACCGAGTGCTTGCATACGCACATCTGCGCTATCACCGGCGGGCACTGGTAGTAATACAACAAACTCCCGTGGCTCGCCCAGTTCATCTTCACCTTGGATACGCAAGCGCAATTGGCTGCCTTCATCGACGGCGCCTAAGGCTTGCTGTAACTGACTAGGTGGAATGTCCTGATAAGGGTCATGTGCAATATCCATCCAGAAGCCTGGGCGGAATAAAGTAAAGGCAACTAATAAGAGTAAGGCGCTTTCATACCAACGGCTGCGGGTGATAAACCAGCCTTGGGTGCCCGCTGCAAAAATCAGCATGGCTATGGTCGCGACAATAAAGATTAAAATACCGTGCATCACACCAATATTAATCAGTAGTAAATCTGTATTGAAGATAAATAAGAACGGCAGGGCAGCGGTACGTAAACTGTAATAGAAAGCCTGTATCCCTGTTTTAATCGGATCCCCTTTTGAAACCGCGGCTGCAGCGAATGAGGCCAGCCCCA
>CANRHT010000268.1 GCA_947630465.1 uncultured Pseudomonadaceae bacterium | reverse complement strand
TATAAGTTATGCGGGCAGGATAGTGTGCATACCAACAGTAAGATAGGCGGCATGCTCGATTTGTTGCTTAGGAATGCCTTGTCTTTTGTGGTAAAGCCTTTATTATTCAGGACGTTATATTAATTTGTAGTTAGTGTGATCGATCAGCAAATCGAGCATGCATACTAATAAGCTGTTATGTGCCAACCTTTAACTCAAGAATGGAGTCTCAATGCAATTTATTCCAAATACAGTTTTAGGACTATTTGATAGTTCGCAAAAATCATATGAAATCCCTGTTTATCAAAGAGCGTACTCATGGGAAAAACAAAACTGGAAAACATTTTTGGATGATTTATTAGAACAAGTACAAGGACATAATAATTATTTTTTTGGTAATTTGTTATTAGAAGTGATCAGTAAAAATAAAAAGTATGAAGTAATTGATGGTCAACAACGCATTACTACATTAACAATATTTATGAGATCAATGCTGAATGTTTTAAAAAATAGAATTAATGATCCCGCATTAATTGACTTCGATTATGAAGCAAAAGAAAGTATCTATTTTAAAAGTAGTGGGAATATAAAGCTACGACCTGTTGAATACGATAGAGCATGCTTTGATGCGCTAATAATTGATAATAGAAATAATTTCTCTGTAGGAACTCCATCACAAAAAAGAATGAAGTCTGCAAAAGAATATTTTGAAAACGAACTGGGCAAAATAGATTCTTTAAAATTACTGGAGATTTTAGATAAAACAGAAAATACTGATTTAACTATTATTGAATTAGAAGGAAAGAAAGATTCAGCTTTGATGTTTGAGTTGGAGAATAATAGAGGTAAAGAATTAACCAACATGGAAAAAATTAAATCTTATTTCATGTACCAAATGTATGTTTATAGTACACCTGAAGAAATTGAAATGAATATCGAAAGTATTTCAAATGTCTTCAAACTAATTTACTTAATCATAAATGATCTAAAAAACATAAATGAAGATAGTATCTTAATTTATCATAATAATGCATACATAAAAGGTTTTGCTTATCGTACATTGGATGATGTAAAAGATGCCTTTAAGAAATCAGATGATAAGGTCGAATGGATAAAGTCTTATGTCGAAGAACTACATACTACTTTTTCCAATGTAAAAAAATTTGAAGTGTCGAATGATTTGTTTGCACAAAGACTTAATGAGCTAGGAACTCCCGCGTTCATATATCCTTTTATCATAAAAGGGTATAAGTATTTTGTTGAAGATAATACCAAATTAAATCAGCTCTTTAATATTTTAGAAGTTATTACCTTTAGGGCAAGGTTAATAAATAGCAGGGCAAATATACAAGAAAGGTTAAATGCAATTTTAGTATCATTTAATGGTGATTTGTCAGACTTACTTGAAAAGGTAAAGAGCAAACTTAATGAATCTTGGTACTGGGGGGATTCGAATACCAAAAATTATTTAAGTGGTTCTATGTATGGTAATAATGTATTGAATTATATTCTTTGGAGGTATGAAAATCATATCCAAAATAAAGGCTATAGCATTAGAAAGTTTTCAATTGAAAATGAGCAAATAGAGCATATTTCACCACAGACCCCTACAAATGGTGAACCAATTAAAACGGGATATGAAGTGGATGTTAATAATCAATATTCCGAGGAGTTTATTGCTGAAAAGTTAAATTCTATGGGGAATTTAATGCTTATTTCGGGTTCTCATAATGCTTCAATTGGAAATAAGCCATTTAGTGATAAGCTTGCCACATATAAAAACAATCCTCTATTAAATCAACAAGCTGAAATTGCAAAGTTTGCAAAAATTGAAGATGACTCATCTATGTGGAAAAGTGAATCTATAGATGAAAGGCAAGATAAGATTTTAATGTTTGCTATGGAAAATTGGAGCTTTGATAAAATAACGGTCACTTCTTTTTAATGAATGCACATAACAAGCGCATGTTGTCGGACTGGTTTTCCGCTGCGCTCCAAACCAGCCGCAAATACGGGCGTTAGCCTTACAAGGGTAGATATGAAGAAAGCCGCAAGTATGATTTTTGGTCTCGCGTTGTTAGCGGGGATTGGCTGGGCTGCTTATTGGATCGTTGTTCAGGTTTGGAGTCAATTCAAGCTTCTAGATCCTAAGGTATCTGTTGCTATTCTTACTGCATCTACAACTGTACTTGTTGCAACATTAACTGTCGTTCTGGGTAAGTATTACGAAAGAAAAAAAGATATAGAGGCGCATTATCGCCAAAAAAAGACTGAAATATATGATGAGTTTTTATGTGAGTTCTTCAAGATATTTCACTCAGACGAAGATGGCGAGGATGAAAACCCTGAGCTCGTTAGGTTCCTTCGAGAATGGCAAAGGAAAATGATTCTCTGGGGTGGTCAAGATGTCTTGTCAAAGTATATATCTTGGATGGGGCACCTAAAAAAGGGGAATCCAGATGCAAATACAATGTTTATGATGGAAGAGTTCTTCTTGGAAATTAGAAAGGATCTTGGTCATAAAAACACTAAATTGACTAAGGGGACTTTTGTCCGCCTTATTTTGCAAAATCCTGAATTGTTTCTTGCGATGGCCAAGGAAAATCCCAATCTCACCTTGGCAGAACTTGCTGAGGCAGAAAGTGCGTTGCGAGGCTAACAAAGCATTGCAGCGGACAAGCCGCTGAATGCGGCGTTAGGTGCCAGTCACGTGAAAGATAGAGGTTGTTTTGAAAATTGACTATGACGTGGAACTATATAAAAAAATTGCAAACTTTAGTGTAAATGAAGTAGTGCAGGTCTCGAATAGAAAGGGAAGAAGAAGCACTATCCATATCACTAATATTACAAAGCTCTCATGGCAGGAACTTCAATTATTAGTATCCGCTGGTTCGGATCGATTCAGTAAAATGGTATTTCTCTACCGAGAATATTCTCGTAAGCAGGAAGTTTCAGAGTCAGTTGTTAGAGGTAAGCCTCTTTCTAAAAATGAGTCCAAGGAAATTAACGAATACATAAAGATATTTCGTGAGTATGATTGCACAAAGCACCATGAGGTTAACGAAATCATAGCTAAAAGTGGAAGATGGGATAACTTTAAAACTATTCGTTCTCTAAATGATCATGGTGAACATAAAGAAATAGAAGGCATACAGCCGCAATACTTTGAAATTGTATGC
Source organism: uncultured Pseudomonadaceae bacterium (assembly GCA_947630465.1). GTDB lineage: Bacteria > Pseudomonadota > Gammaproteobacteria > Pseudomonadales > Pseudomonadaceae > Denitrificimonas. Next base: position 227 of record CANRHT010000268.1, on the reverse strand, counting down.
AATATTCTTAAAATATCTGGCGAAAAGGGGCTGCCACTTGATGGCTATAAAAAGTATTAAAGCACCTAATCGGGTAGCCGAGGGTTTCTAGCCCTCAGCCCCCACAACACCCTGCATGCGGCTCCGCACAGGGCGTTTCACTAAGAGTGATGAAGCTTAATCCAACCATCGCGTAATTCGTACAGACCCTGAGATTTTAAATAAGCATTTGATAATGCCTGATTAAT
>CANRHT010000267.1 GCA_947630465.1 uncultured Pseudomonadaceae bacterium | reverse complement strand
CATCTGAAAATCTAAGTATGTTTGATCTAAGAGCTGCTGCTTTATAATATTTATCTTTTGGCTTTTGTAAAAACATTAAAAGATTAAATATATCATTTACCTCTTTTGTATGATAGAAGTTTTCACTAGCACTTACCTTACATTCAATATTATGTTCTGCTAAATAAGATTTTAATTCAAGCATTTTTGTTTTAGAATCAAATACAACAGCAATTGCCTTTTGTTGATTTTCTATTAATTCATTTATATGCTTATACTCTTCTAATTTTCCATATTTTATATTTGCAATGAATTTTGCTATTTGTTCAAATTCATTTGTATCATTTTCACTATCTTCAACATTTGAATTTATTAAAAATTTAAATGAACCCTTGTTAGCTTTTTCTTCTTTTGATACTTTTAATGCTTGAGGTATTGCTTCATAATTTTGTTTTATAAGAGTAATTTCATTATTTGTTTTTAAAAGCTTTTCAAAGATTTTGTTTACATTATCTAAAACTACGCCATCACTTCTAAAATTTACATCCATAGGTTCAACACTAGATATATAATTTTTATCAGTTATTGCATCATTAAAAACTTCTATCTCAGCACCTTGAAAAGAGTAAATTGATTGTTTGCTGTCACCAACAACAAATAAATTTGAATCTTTATTTAAAGCATTTTTTATAATCTCATATTGAGTAGTATTTGTATCTTGAAACTCATCAACCATCAGATATTTAATATTTAAATCTACATTTTTTATAATCTCATGAGTTTTTGAGATAATCTCATCAAAATCAAGTTTTCCAAGCTCTTTTAATTTGCTATCATATAAACTTTTTATTTCCTTCATCAAAGATTTTAAAAGCTCTATTTTTTTATAAAAAAGTGCTTCTTTTTCTTTATTTATAACACTATAAACAGAGTAAAAACTTTCAAATGATTTTATATTTTCTACATTTGTTTTTATATCTTTCATTCTATTAAAAGGTTTTTTCCCAAAATGAATTTCTACATCAAACTCTTTTGATAATTCACCCCAAGAAATGGCTTTAAAATTAAAATAGTTTTCTATATATTTTGCTAAAAACTCTTTATATTTTGGTTCTAATTTATCTTCATCAAATCTATTGCATAATATTTCATAATCTTCTTTTACATCTGGTAATTTATACAAATCCAAAAGTAAAAACTTCAAACTTCTTTCATCCAAAGAATTTTCATCAAAACTATCAAACTCTTTTCTAAAAGTTGATGATGTAGCATATTTTTTAAAAATAGTATCTATAAAAAATAAATTTAGATATTTTGAGATCTCTTTAATAATCTCTTTATTTTTAGGATTATTTAGAGTTTGAAAAATCGAATCATTTATAAGTTTATCTTTTTCATCATCTTTTATAATATCAACTTGTGAGTCAAACTTTGCAATATCAGCATTTGTTTTTAATATATCCAAACAAAATGAGTGAATTGTAGAAATCTTTGCATCACTACTTTGAACTAAAGCTTGTTGTAAAGTATTAATCACATGATTTTTTTGCTCAAGATTTAAATTTTTAAAAGCTTCTAAAATAGAGCTTTTATCTGCATCTTTATCATCTAAACTATCAACTGAAAGAATTTTTGAGATAAGTCCAAATATTCTTTCTTTCATTTCAAGTGCAGCAGCCTCAGTATATGTAATAGTTACTATTTGTTTTGTGGTAGCTTGTTTTAGATTTTCAAAATAAATATCTTCAAATCCCTTTTCTCTAAAGAAATCAAATCCTAAAATAGCATTTATATATCTTCTACTTAAAGTATATGTTTTACCACTTCCTGCACCTGCATTTATTGCAAATGATTTTTGTATTGTAAATTTATTTAGGCTCATTTTATTCCTGTTTGTTTATTAAATATTTTATTTAGATTTATAGTCTCTTCTTTTGGTAGTTCCACATTTTTTGCAAGATTTGGAAATTCTAAAATTGCACTTTTTACTTCATCAATTATCTGTTTATATTCTTTGATTCCATGATTTTTTGCTAATTTTTCAAGATGATTTATATTTGGATTTTTTCCCTCATTTAGGTATGTGGTGCTATGTTCAGTTCCTACTCCATAAGAAAAAGTTAAATCATAGGCAGGGGTTAATTTCCAAGAGTTTTTTTCATCTAACATAAAAGAGAAATTTTTTGCATGGTCGTCACGATTATGCGTAAAAAGGTTAAAAACAGCCAATCTAAAAAGCTTTTTTACTTCATTTATATCTTTTGTAAGATGCAAACAGAAAGTCAATAAATCATCATAATCAAGAGATGGAATTCTAAAATCACTATGAACTAATCCTGAAACACTATGAATATGCAATCTATTATCTTTTATTCTATCAAATCTTTTTATTGCAAAATAGCTATTTTTTTTATCTTTTAGTAATTTTGTATCAGGTATTTCAATATTTGCTTTTTTTGCCATCAAAGAGTATATATATTCGATTTTTCCGATATTTAATCCATCATTTGAGTTTGGAAATTTGATTATGTAGTGTTCAAAATCCGTTTGTAATTTTTGGCTTCCATGAATGATATTATTTTGTTTATCAATTTGTGCCATTATTTTTGGTCTAGCTCCCGCAC
>CANRHT010000266.1 GCA_947630465.1 uncultured Pseudomonadaceae bacterium | reverse complement strand
GTAATTATTTAAACCTAAAGAACTTTTACAAGCTCTTTAGGTTTTTGTTTATTCTTGAAATTACATCTTCTAAACTACTATATCCAATAGATATATTTACTTTTTGTTTTTTATTTACAAGAATTAAACTAGGGAAAGAACTACTTAAATTTCTTCCAAATATAAACTCATTTTGAAGTTTTTTATCCAAAGATTTATCTTTAAATAGCTTAGAAAACTCTTCAAAATCAAGACTTAAATCTTCACAAATTTCTTTATAAAACTCTAATTTTTTTGTATCTTGTGAATTTGCATAAAATTTTTCTTGAATTTTAGAAAAAAACTCTAAAACTATTTTACTATTATTAAAACTTAAAATCTTTGCAATCAAAACAGCCTTACAAGCTGGTGTTGTATCATAATCAAAATTTAATAAATCAAGTATTTCAAAAGAGAACTTTTTGCCTGTTTTGTTTGAAATATTTGTCCATTCATGTTTTAAAAAGCCTTTAAATCTTTTATCCCATAAAACTTGACCACTAGCTCTTAGCCCTGCAACAATAGTTTGGAATTTTATACCATTTTTAGCACAGTACTCTTGAGTATCTTTTAAAATATCGCTCATTCCATAACACCAAGAACACATAGGATCGCCAATATAAAATAGTCTTGGTTGTTCTAGTTCCAACTCATCTTTTAAATCAACTTCCACAACAGAGCAAACTCCTAATTTTTCATCACAAACTATCATTTTTATATTTTAAAACTCTCTTAATTATTTATTATCAACTTTACTACATCATCTTTATATTTTAATAAAATCTCACTAACTCTTTTTTGCCAAGCAGCTCCAAAAGTTTCAAGCTCCTCTTTTGTTGCAACTCCTTGAAGTCCTTTTTGCATTAAACTTCCATCAAAACCACTCAAAGAGATATTTGACAAATCATACATAACTTCAACTTTTTCTTGATTATCAACTCTTGTAAATCTCATATCACCTTTTATAGGTGCTTCATATTTAAGTAGATTATTTCTAAAGTATTGCCCTTGAAGTCCTTTAAATCCATCTTCCTCTTTTGCTCCTGTTATAAATGAAGCTACATTTGCTAAAACTCCAGTTGTTCCAGAACTTTTTGAATCTCTTAGCTCAACTCTTATTTCACCACGAACTGGCAACTCATCTTTGTATAACTCTTTTAAAGCTTTTATAGTCATAAGATAAGCTCCAGCAACTGTTGGACATGAATGACCGCTTAGTTTTACAACATCTTTAAAAGTGTATACAAAATCCTCATCAACACCCAAAAAATTTCCCAGTTTATCTTTTAAAATAATTGTTTCAACATCTTGAAAAAAATCTATATTCATATAATTTACCTCGTATTTTGATTTTTATAATTTAATAGAACAAAAATTGTACGGTGGACTAATCAGGAGAGATTTCGGGGCAAGTCCACTCGTACAAGCTCTATGTTAGAGTAAAGAAATTCTAATATATTATTTCAACTCTTTTGTTGATTTATATCAAACATTATTTTTTTAAACTATTTACTACAACTGCTATTGCAAAACCACCATCATGGGTAATACTAATACTTGATTTTTTAATTTTAAATCTTTTTCTTAATTTTTTACTATATTTAATCTTTGGAGCATTGTTTTTATTTTTTTTAATTTTTATATCATAAAATGAACAAATCTCTCCAATTCCAGTACCAATAGCTTTACTAGCAGCCTCTTTTGCAGCCCAAAAACCAGCTGCATTTTGAGGAGATTTTATAAACTCTTTTTCATCTTCACACAAAAATCTATCATAAAACTTATCACCAAACTTTTCATGCATCTTTTTTATTCTATCAATGCTAACTATATCTATACCTATCATTTAATCCTATCTTTTGTATAATCTTAACTATGAATATCTTTATAAAAAAACTATTATATCTTATCATTATGCTGTTTATTATTAGCCTAATATCTTTTATTGCTATAAATTTAGCTCCTAACTCATTTTTTGCAAGCGGGGAGCTAAATCCAAATATAACACCTGAAGCAATTGAAGAGTTGAAAAAAATTTATGGCTTGGATAAACCACTATATATTCAATTTTTCTCTTGGATTTACTCAATTTTACAACTAGATTTTGGAATATCTTTTACAAGTGGAGAAAAAGTAAAAGAGGAGATATTAAGTAGAATTCCAATAACTTTGACAATAAATATTGTATCTATCATTTTGATTTTTATAATAAGCCTTTATTTTGGGATTAAATCTGCTATGAAAAAAAATTCAATATTTGATAGATTTACAAATCAACTTTCACTTTTGAGTTTTTCAATGCCATCTTTTTATCTAGCACTTGTTTTGGTTTTAGTTTTTTCAATAAAGTTTGAACTTTTTCCAATAGCTGGACTTCATAGTGTACCAAATGATGGGAGTTTAACTTACTATTTAGATTTTGCTTGGCATTTAACTCTTCCTATATTTATAATAGTTTTTGGCGGAATTGGAAGTTTGATTTTATATATAAGAGCTTTAACTATTGAGATTTTAAAAAGTGAT
>CANRHT010000265.1 GCA_947630465.1 uncultured Pseudomonadaceae bacterium | reverse complement strand
CCGCAGATGCATTTACAACAATTGTATAATCCATAGCACCTGCATCTTCTAATGTTCTAACAACAGAAGCAACTGAAGATGATTTTTGTCCAATTGCAACATAAATACAAATTACATTTTCACCTTTTTGGTTAAGAATTGTATCAATTGCAACTGTTGTTTTACCAGTTTGTCTATCACCAATAATAAGCTCTCTTTGCCCTCTTCCAATTGGAACTAGTGCATCAATAGCTTTAATACCAGTTTGTAGTGGCTCATGAACAGATTTTCTTGACATAATTCCAGGAGCTTTTTCTTCAACATATCTTGTTTCAGTTGAATTAATTGCACCTTTACCATCAATTGGTTCACCAAGAGCATTTACAACTCTTCCAACTAATGCCTCACCAACTGGTACTTCAAGAAGTTCTCCTAATCTTTTACAAGAAGTTCCTTCTCTAAGACCAGTACCTTTACCAAGAACAACAATACCAACTGAAGACTCTTCTAAGTTTGCAGCCATACCTTTTTCGCCATTCTCAAACTCAACCATCTCACCAGCCATAACATTTTTAAGACCGTAAACTTGAGCAATACCATCTGCATAAGATATAATCTTACCAGTTTCGTTTACATCTACATTTAATTCAAAGTTATCAATTCTCTCTTTAATAATCGAACTGATTTCATCTGCTTGAATTTTTGCACCCATTCAAATTCTCCTTTATAAGTTCTAAACTGCTTTTAAAATATGATTAATTAGCTGAGTTTTTAATCTATCTTTAGAAAAAGATATCTCAACACCTAGCCCATCTATATCAACTTTAATACCATCATAATCGCACACATTTTGTGACAATGAAAGTTTTACATTAAATTTTTTACTAAATTGTTCTTCTATAGAAGATATATAACTATTTGATAACTCTTTATTTGTATAAACAGTTCCAATATAACTACTATTCATCTTTGCAATTTGAGTTTTTAACTCAAAAGCTATTTCAGGAATAATATCTAATCTTCTTTTTTCACCAAGTAATTTAATAAAGTTTTCTAAACTTTTATCTGCTTTATCAATCATAGATAAAATAAATTTAGTTTTTTCAACTTCATTAATATCAGAAGATGCTAAAATAGAGTTAAATTTATCACTTTTGAAAGCTTTTGAAACTTCGTTTAATTTCTCAGAAATCAAAGTAACGCTATTTAAATCTCTTCCATCAACTAAAGCTTTTACATATCTTTTTGCTACTAAATCTTTCATTATGCTACCCTTTTAAGAACAATATTTACTAACTCATCTTGAGATAGTTTAATATTTTCTGAATTCAACAGCTCATCAAGTATTTCAGCAACAACTTGTTTTTTAGCTTTAGAAATTTCAACTTTTATCATTTCATCTAAATTTTTACTTAAATTTGCAATATCTGTATCAATAGATGTTGAAACTTTTTGTTTAATATTTTCAATATCAGATTTTGCACTTTCGATTATTTCAGCAGAAATCTTTTTTGCATCATCTAATTTTTTTTGAGCTTCAGCAACTCTATCTTTAGAAGCTTTCAAACTATCTTGAACTTTATCTAGTTCAGATTGAATTCCTAAAGTTCTATTAGCAAAAAATGCTTTAATTTTATCAGCAAGTAAATACCATAAAATCGCAGCAAATATAATAAAATTAACGGTTCTTTGAACTATATCATAGTTCGTTTCCGCACCTTCGCTTGCAAATAATGCAACTGGAACCATAGCCATAGCTAATAGTAATAGTACTCTTTTCATTATCACTTCCTATATTGAACTAAGCTTAGATTTTAAGCTTTCGTTAAATTGTGGCATTGATGATAATAAAGAGGCTTTTAATGCTTTCGTCTCATCTTGTAAACTTTTAGCAAATTCAGCAGATTTTGCTTCTAAATTTAATTTAGCACTTGCAAGTTTAACATCAGCACTATCTTTTGCTTCCTTATAAGCTTGCTCTCTAATTGCAGCTGCTTCTCTTTTAGCTTTTGAAAGCAAATCATTTGCTTCTGCTAAAAAACCATCTACATCAGCACTATTTGACTTTGAATCTTCCAAATCTTTTTTGATTTGAGCAGATCTTTCATCCATATGTTGAAGTAGAGGCTTGAAAAGACAACTGTTTAGCCTAGCAACCACCAAAAGAAAGATGATACCAGAACTAAGCAATAGTACAGGACTTATGTCTAACATTCATTCCTCCATATTTTTACAGTTTAGTTTAACTAAAACGTTTTTATTTTATCAAATTTATCTATAAATTTATATTAAAATGGTTAAGAATATGGATTTTTTTATTTTATTGTATCTTAAAGTAACTACTTATCTTATCTATATCTTCTTGAGAGTTAAATTCAATTTTGATTGAGTTTTTATCTATTTTAGCTTTGATTTTATCATTTTTTAGAAATTCAGTAAAAGATTTTAAATTAGTAATATTGTAACTATTTGTAACTTTTTCTTTTTTTAGTTTTGGAGAATCTTTCTCTTTTAAATCTTTTATCAATTTTTCTGTTTCTCTTACAGAAAGTTTTTGTCCTATAATAGTATCACAAATCTTTTTTTGCTCTTCAGCAGTTAATCCTATCATCATTTTTGCATGACCTGCACTAATTTTATCTGTAGCTAAAAATTGTTGTACATATGAACTTAATTGTAATAATCTTAAAGTATTTGTA
>CANRHT010000264.1 GCA_947630465.1 uncultured Pseudomonadaceae bacterium | reverse complement strand
AGCAGGTTCTAGTACAGGTGTAATTACTGGATTTGGTGGATTTGGTTATCATTTGGGACTTATTGCTTTAATTCAAATGTTGAATGAACTAAAAGCTTTAAATGATGCAAGAAATGCTCAAATACAAGCACAAGAAGAGAATAAATAATCTTTTATGAAAATATTAACTGCTTCTTATATCCTTACATTTGATGAAAACTTTACTATTTTAAAAGATGGTTGTATTGTTTTTGATGAAAAAATTATTGAGCTTGCAAGTTATGATATTACTATAAAAAAATATCCAAATATTGAAATTGTAAGTCTTGGAGAAAACTCTGTTTTAATGCCAGGACTTATAAACTCTCATATTCACCTTGAATTTAGTGCAAATAAAACAACCTTAAAATATGGTAGTTTTTACTCATGGTTAAACTCTGTTATAAAGCATAGAGAAAAGCTGATTGAAAAAGCTAAAACATCTTTGATAAATCAAGAGTTAAAAAAACTTTTAAAAACGGGAACTACAACTATTGGAGCAATCTCTTCTTACTCTTTTGATTTGGAAGCTTGTTTAAAATCTCCGATTAATACAATCTTTTTTTGTGAAGTAATTGGTTCAAAAGCAGATATGATTGATACTTTATTTACTGATTTTAAAGCAAGATTAAAAGATGCTCAAAAGCACAATAGTAAAAGATTTAAAACAGGTATTGCAATACATTCACCATACTCTGTTCATCCATTTTTAGTTCGTGAAGTTTTAAATATTGCAAAAGAGCAAAATCTTCCAGTTACTTCTCATTTTTTAGAATCAAAAGATGAAAAAGATTGGTTAAATAAAGATGAAGGAAGTTTTTTAGATTTTTTCAAAAACTTTTTAAATCAAGAAAAAGCAACAACAAAACCTTTGGAGTTTTTAAACCTTTTTAAGGGTGTAAAAAATTTATCTTTTACACATTGTGTAGAAGCAAGTAATGAAGATTTTATTAAGATAAAAGAGTTAAAAGCAACTATAAATCATTGCGTTAGTTCAAATAGATTTTTAAATAATAGTAGATTAAATCTAGAGAGTCTAGGAAATATTCCTTTTAGTATAGGAACAGATGGTTTAAGTTCAAACAACTCTTTAAGTATGTTTGATGAACTAAGAGTTGCACTTTATACTCACTATGAAAGAAATATAGTAAAGTTTTCAAAAACTTTGTTAAATGCTGCAACTGTAAATGGAGCCAAAGCTTTAGGAGTTAAAAAAGGTAGTTTAATAAAAGATTTTGATGCTGATATTATAGGTTTTTGTTTACCAGACAAGATTGAGGAAGTTGAAGATATTTATATGCAGATAATTTTGCACACAAAATATGTAGATAAAATTGTAATAGGAGGAGAGTTTGTTTGATTTTTTAAAAAAACTATTTTTACCAGTTATTTGGTTTTTAGATTTTATTACAAAATATTTTAAAACAATAGTTTTTTTAACTATTGTATATTTTATATTTTTTAGTACAGCTGAAGATGAAACTATTGCAAAATATAATGCAAACCTACAAAAGATTGATTTAATAGGACAGATAATTGATCCTTCAAAAGTACTAGAAGATATAGAAAGAGCTTCAAATGATTCTAATATAAAAGGTGTTTTATTTGTAATAGATAGTCCAGGAGGTGCAGTTTCACCTTCTGTTGAGATAGCTTATGCTATAAAAGAGTTGAGTATGAAAAAACCAGTTGTTGCATATGCAAGTGGAACAATTGCAAGTGGAAGTTACTATGCTTCTATTTGGGCAGATAAAATTATTGCAAATCCTGGAAGTATTGTTGGTTCTATTGGTGTTATTATGCAAGGATTTGAAGCTAGTAAACTTTTAGAAAATCTTGGAATTAGTTCTCAAACAATAAAAGCTGGAAAATATAAAGAATCAGGAACATTTACAAGAAAATGGACAAATGATGAAGAACAAGAGCTTCAAGGTGTTATAAATAGTACATATAATATGTTTATAAGCGATGTTGCAGACGCTAGAAAATTAGATATTAAAAAACATACAAGTTTTGCGGATGCAAAAATATTTACAGCATATCAAGCAAAAGATGTTGGACTTGTAGATGAAGTTGCAACTTTGAGCTTTGCAAAACATAGCTTAATTGAGTTATCAAAAGTTGAAAAACCTATTTGGAAAAAAGAGGATAAGTTTGAAAAATTTATGGATAAACTTATGAGTCAAGCTATTTCAAAAGTTGTTATGAGTTTTTCTAGCAGTTTAAAAGCATATTAAAATTTTATTAAAAGGCGAAATTTTCGCCTTTTAAATTATCTTCCTTTAGAAACTATATTGTAAGTATCATTTGCAATTACATACTCTTCTTGAGTTGGAATTACGAATATTCTAGCAGGTGATGCATTTGTAGAGATATCTCTTGCTTCACTTGATCTTTTATTATTTTTAGTTGGATCAATTACAAGTCCCATAGAATCTAGACCAGCACAAACTTTTTCTCTAATTAGAGCTGCATTTTCACCAATTCCACCTGTAAAACAAAGTGCATCAATACCATTTAATGCTGCAACATAAGCTCCAACATAAGATTTAATTTTATATGCAACCATATCAATAGCAAGTCTACATCTATCATCACCATTTGCCATACCATCTAAAACTTCTCTTAAATCAGATGATTTTCCTGAAATTCCTAAAATTCCAGATTTTTTATTCATAATATCAAGAACTTCATCGATATCTTTGTTCTCTTGTTTCATCATATATTGTATAGCTCCCGCACCAATATCTCCCA
>CANRHT010000263.1 GCA_947630465.1 uncultured Pseudomonadaceae bacterium | reverse complement strand
GTATTGTGTAGCCTTTAAATATTAGTTCTCTTAGATTTTCATCATTTGAATTTAACCTTTTTCTGTCTAAATGGAATATTTTGTATATTATTTATTAATTCATCATAGAAATCTAAGGCTTTAGCAACACTATCTAATGCAATAAAATCTATAATATGTTCTAGTTCTTCCTCAAATCTAAATGATTGTTCTAAAATCATAGTTTTGATACTAACTTCTCTCTAATTTTAACAAGTCCAGTTCCAAAGGGAGAAGTCTTAGTGTTATCATTTTTATACTCTTTTACTCTTTTATTTATTTCATCATCAAGAGATTTTTTTATATCTACTTGATTATTTTTATCTACTCTTACATCTTTCATTATTTCTAGCCAATCTTTATTGAAATTTTTTTTGATAAACTTTTCTTTATGAGGAATTATACAGTTAGAGCAATCATGATGTATAGAGTTTTCTGATACAAATTTAGAACCACTTTTCGAATCAATACTGCAGCAAGAGTACAATATTTTATCATCTACATTTTTTAAACCTTTATCATTGAACCTAAAATATGAACAAGCACATAAATAGCAGTTTAAATCTTCCATCTCATGGCATTTTTTATTTAGGTTGTATAAAGGACAAAAATCTGGCTCATTTTTTTTCATATTATCATATTTAAAATATTCAATTATCTCATCTATTGATTTGTCTTCAAGTTTGTTCATAATAGTTTTGTGTAATTTTGCTTGGTTTAAAAACCACTCTTCATATGTCATAAATACTCTTTTTTATTAAATACTTTATTATATTAAAATATATTTAAGAGTAAAATTTTAATTCCTAAAGGAGTTTAAAATGTTTAGATTTTTATATATTATTTTGCTATCTTTGTTTTTTACATCATGTTCGGTTAAATCAAATTTAATTCAAGATGAGTTTACAAATATAAAAAAACAAAATACCTATGATAGATGTGCTAATTTTTCATATATTAGTTTAAGTGATGATATAAAATATGGAAAAATATTTACAGAGTTTATAAGTCTAGATAGTTCATGCAAATGGAATGGCTTAGCAAGAGGTTATTTTGTATCTTTATTTATGGATACAATTAAGGCAAAATCATATAAAGTGGTTGAGAAGAAAGAGTTTGAGAATATTGAAATATCTACTTATTTGGTTGATGAGTTATATTATGTAAATATAATCAATAAATATAAGGTTTTTGAAGATAAGTTAATGATAGATTATAGTGGAGTTTACTCTACAGATTTGATAAAAAATCATGATAAATCTTATGAAAATATATATTTAAATAAACCTAGATTAGATACAGATTATTTTAATAGTTTGGTTAGATTCAATTTCTTTTATTCATATTTTTCAAAAGATAGTTCAGATTTCGGGAGGTAAAAATGCAAAGTAGAGGTTCATCATTTATTTTAGGAATATTCCTTTTTTTTGGTTTAATTGGATTGGGTTCTTTTATCGCAAATGGAATTGTAAAATTTAAAGAGTTGGATAGAACAGTTACAGTAAAAGGTTTATCAGAAAAAGAAGTTTTAGCAAATGTTGTAATAATGCCAATAAAAATGACACAAACAAGTAATGATTTAGAGGCTTTGATACAAAAAATTGATTATGATACAAATCAAGTTATAAAATTCTTAAAAGAGAATGGCTTAAAAGATGAAGATATAACTTTAGGTGCAGCTTCAATAGTTGATAAGATGGCAAATGAGTTTTCAAATCAAGAGTTTGCAATGAGATATTTAGCATCAAAAGTGATAAATATTTATAGTAACGAAGTTGAAAAAATAAGAGCTTTGATGAGTAATTTATCACAACTTTCTCAAAAAGGAGTACTGTTTAAAACAGATGATTATGATACAAAAATAGAGTATATTTTCACAAAATTAAATGATATTAAACCTTCTATGATTGAGGCTGCTACGGCAAATGCAAGAGAAGTTGCACAAAAATTTGCACAAGATTCAAATAGTAAGCTAGGAAAAATTAAAAAAGCTTCTCAAGGACAGTTTCAAGTATCAAGTAGAGATAAAAATAGTGAACATATAAAAACTATTAGAATAGTTTCTACTATTGAGTATTATTTAAATGATTAGCTAGAGAAAACTCTAGCTATATTTTTATATTAAAGATGGCTAAAACCCTCTAAGTGCTATACCTAAATAAATCTGTATAAGTCCCAAAAAAATATTTACTGGAATTAGGTATTTTGCTATTGGTTCTAGCTCTTTTTTTGTCAAAATATACTCAGCTTTTTTAAATAATTTTTCTGCCTTATATCTTTTTATAAAGATTTTTATAAAAATAAAAGACATAATTAAAAGAATAATCTCTTTTAAAATAGCTATTAAATTTGCCTTTAAACCAAGTCCTAAATGCATTAAAATAGCAGTTGCATAAATAGTAATTATGCATAAAATTACCATATAAAAAAACTTTTTTAAATTTTCTAAAGTTCTTTGCAATCTTATTTTTGCATCATCTATTTTTAAAAAAGAGTAGTGGACTGAAAATCTTATTACTATCATTCCACCTATCCATATAGTAACAGCTAGTATATGGAAAAATAGAATAAAAGATGAGTATTCTAAGAAGAAATCAGTCACAAAAACTCCTATATTTTATAAATTATCTTTTGCAAAAGCTATTGCAGCAACTCTCGCTTCTTCTATTTTACTTACATCTTTTCCACCAGCAGTTGCAAAATCTGCTCTTCCACCACCATTTCCACCAAGAATTATCGCTATTTGTTTTATCCAATCTCCAGCTTTTATTGATGTATTTTTACTTCCAGCTGCTAGTAAAACCTTGTCATCTTTTGCTTGAAGAAGCAAAATAGCCAATTTTTCATTTGCATTTTTACTATCATCTACAATTTTTTTCAAATCACCATTTTCAACAATAGCAACTATTAATTTTGTATCACCTATTAATTCTT
>CANRHT010000262.1 GCA_947630465.1 uncultured Pseudomonadaceae bacterium | reverse complement strand
GAGTATATTGTGGTAACATATTCTACAAATGAACTTATTTCATCTTCAGAATTTGCAAAAAAGTTTGGTACATACTTAGCACAAATAAAAGATAACAGTGTAGAAAAACTTGCTATTTTAAAAAACAATAAAGTAGAAGCAGTAATTATCTCTAAAGATGAGTATGAAAATATGAAAGAAGCTTTAAAACATATTGAAGCAAAAAAAAATTTACAATCTATTCAAAGTGGTTTAGATGATATGAAAAGTGGAAAAACAAAAGCTATTTCTTTGAGACCTAGTGAAAATAATATAATTTAAAATTATAAAAAAGGATAAAATTATGACACAAAGAGAACTAAGAGCAGAAAATAGAAGAAAAACTATTACTATCTCAAAAGTAAATTTACACTCACAAAATCATCATAGTTTTCATCTTGACTTGAATTGTACTCAAGCTTGGAATTTGCTTTACACTATGTCAGTAAAAAAATGGTAAGAAGAAAATAACAAAACAGCTCCTTTGTTTGTTGATAAAACAGTTGTTAGAAAAATTTCTTTAAAGGATAGATAGTGTACTTTACTGAAGATTACAAAGAATTATTGGAAATTTTTAACGAACATGAGGTTAAATATCTTGTAGCTGGTGCTTTTGCTATGTCAAAATTTGGATACTCAAGAGCTACTTATGATATAGATTTATGGGTTGAAAAAAGTAAGGAAAATGCTATAAAAATCGTAAACTCTCTTGACTTTCTCAAATAGACACCCAATATTAGGTTTAATAAAATAGTTTATATATTTGTTCTTGTTCTGGAGATAATTCTAATAATGAAATTTCATTATCATGAACTATTCCGTACATAGATTTTATAAATCCTATTGCATTATTTGGTGGTGCTACTAGTCATAGTGATGTATATGAATGGAAACATGCAAGTGAAATAGTAAAATATGGAATACATAATTTTTATAGTAAAAAAGATAGTGTTTTAAAGTATTTATATAAAACTTTTGAACTAGGAGATAATCCAATAGGGCTAAATCCAATATTTTCAAATAGTAAAAATATTAAAAATTATGATGTTTCAGATACAGTCAAAGGACACTTTGAATATAAAAAAAATCTACAAACAATTTTAAAAAAATTAGAATTATAAAGGATATATTTTGCCAGTACAACCAAAACCATATAAATTAGTTTGTCCAAAATGTGGATTTACAAAAATAGTTACTCCAAAAAGTGATGCTTCAACGATGATAGAAGATTTATCTTCTTGCCCAAAATGCGAAGTAAGAATGGAAATAAAATATTCTGATTGGGAAGAAAAATGAAAATATTTGTAAAAATAGGTTCTATGATTCTGTTTTGTAGCTTGTTGTTTGGAGCAAATTTACCAAATATATGGACTACAGGTTTTGGTCAAGGTTGGCTAGAATACAATATTTCAAATGAAAAAGAGCAAAGATTAATCATTAGTTGTAATGTTGGTTATGATGATGAAACAGACCATAATATAGTATTTTCAACATCATCAAAAGAGTATAGTGGGGAAGATTTGGCTTTTATTATGGATGGAAATGCTTATTATCCACTATCAATGCCTACAAATACACGAAATGGTGGAAATAATTGGTATGATTTTTCTACAAATATTGCAAATGCACAAAAAATAGAAGTTTATAATGAAAATCAAAAAATAGGTGAATTTAATCCATCAAAAGAAAGTAGTAAAAAAGTTTTAAAAGATGGACTTTGTGACCCAATGATTTAATTAAAAACTATTGCAAAAGAAAATAAGATGAAATATTTAGATAAATTTGAAAAAGATATTTTAAAAAGCTTGAAAATGGTGAGTGGAAAAGTAAAAACAATAAAGATAAATATAAGCGGTATTCGCCTATAATTTAAAAAAACTAGGAGTATTTATGACTCAACAACAAATAGTAAAATTATTAGATTTACCAGAAAGAACTTTAAGAGATTGGAAAAAATCAAGAAATAGACTATATACTCTGCTTGAAAATATAGAATATGAAGAAGCAAAAAGTAAAATAGATGTTGTAGATTTAGATGATACTATTGAGTTTAATCCAAAAGAGTTTTCTCAAAATCTTTTTTGGCAAACTAATCAAAAAAGTCATCAAAAAGTTTACTCAATAATTTCAAACTATTTAGGAACTTTAAATAGCGAAGATATAAATACTCTTTGTAGGAAGTTTGGCAAAAATATGGTTAGAGCTGTGCTTGAAGATAAATATAAAAAACTCTATAAAAAAGGTTATATCTCAACAAGTGGTATTGATATTTTACTCGGTGGAAATTATAAAGAAAATCCTATATATAAAGAGATTTTAGGTTTAATAAATGACTTCTAGTGTAATAAATGTTTTGAACAAAATAAAAGATTTGGATATTTTTGAAGATGATTTGTATTTTGTTGGTGGAACTGCACTATCTTATTTTATAAAACATAGAGTTTCAGAAGATATTGATATTGCTTCTCCAAAAATACTTAAATACAAGAATATAATTCCAATTATGCAAGACTTAGGAGCAAAAAAAATAGAAGATGAAAATACTTTTTCGCTTCGCTTAGCTGGAATGTTTCCAGATGAGTATATTTTAAAATTCATTCTTGATGATGTAAAAATAGAGTTTTTCTGTGCAAATAGACCAATACAAAAAGAGCTTTTAAAACAAATAGAATTTACAACTTATGATAACTCAAAGCTAAAAATTTTGGATCTAAAACAGATAGCTAAATTGAAAGTTATAGCATTTTTTCAAAGAGATAAAATTAGAGATTTATTTGATTTTGGAGAAATTTTGGAAAACAAAATAGTTTCTTTTCAAGATATTTTACAAATTTCAAAAGAGCTTAAGAATATATCTTCAGAAAAGCAATTAATAAAATTTATTTTAGATAAAAAAGAGGAAAAAGATGATGAAAATGTATATTTTGATGAACAAAGTAGAATAGATTTATCTTTTCTTGAGATAAAAAAAGCAGTA
>CANRHT010000261.1 GCA_947630465.1 uncultured Pseudomonadaceae bacterium | reverse complement strand
CAATTACAAGCGAAGCTGCAGCTTCTTTACTTCCTTTTGACTGTTTTTTAAGTCTTTCTATCTTTTTTTCAAGTTGTGAAATATCTGCATATATAAGCTCTGTTTCAATTATTTCAATATCTCTTAAAGGGTTTACATCACCCTCTACATGAACAATATTTCCATCTTCAAAACATCTAACCATATGTAAAATTACTTCGACTTCTCTAATATTTGATAAAAACTGATTTCCAAGTCCTTCACCTTTACTAGCACCTCTTACAAGTCCTGCAATATCAACAAAATCAATAGTTGAATGCTGAATTTTATCAGGATTAACGATTTTTGCTAATTCGTCTAATCTTTTATCAGGAACTGGAACTATCGCTTTATTTGGCTCAATCGTACAAAACGGATAGTTTTCCGCTTGCGCATTTTGTGCTTTTGTTAAAGCATTAAAAGTTGTACTTTTCCCTACATTTGGAAGTCCTACTATTCCTACACCTAGTCCCATAATTATCCTTTTGTCTTTATTTATAAATATCATACAATATCCATCAAATCGCTATTTAAATTGGATTCAATTTTTTTTAAAGCACAATAAATTATCACTATTTATAAAAATCTCAAATACTAAATAAGAAATAAAATGACAATTTTAAAAGACTCTATCAAAACAATTCCAACAAACGATAAGGCTATCTTCTGTAAGGAATATTATAAACGAAAACAACAAAGAAATAGATAAATCTATTTAATTCGATATAGAGAAAATGATAATAAATTAAAATAAAGCTAAATAATTTTAAAGTAATTTACAAAGATCTTTTACAGTAGAATAAAAACTATTTTTAAAAACAATAAAAGGCTAACAATGGAAACATTTGAAAAAATTACTTTAATAGATTGCAGTGAAAAAGAGCTATTTGATTTTCATCTTGATACAAATAACATTAAACTAATAACTCCAAAACATACAAAAGTCGAGCTTTTGGATTATGAAGACGCAACTTATGAGGGAAAAATAGTAAAGATAAAAACTACAAGAGCTTTTATTTGTATGAATTGGATAATTAAAATTGAAAAACTACAATATCCAAATTTAATGGTTGATATTGCTTTAAAATCTCCTTTTTCTTATTGGGAACACAGCCATATATTTACTCAAAAAGGTAATTTGTGTGAATTAAAAGATAGTATTAAGTTTAAATTACCTTTTGGTATATTTGGAAAATTGATTTTGCCATTTATTAAAAAAGATATAAAAAATATGTTTGAATATAGACATCTTCAAACAAAAAAATATTTTAGTAAAAAGGATTAAGATATGAGATTTATTTTGGGACTTTTTTTGTTTATAACAACTTTATTAGGAGATGAAAATATGAGTATATATGATATTGAAGTAAAAGATATAGATGGTAAAGTTTTTACTATGAAAAAGTATGAAAACAGGGTAATGTTAATTGTAAATGTTGCTAGTAAATGTGGTTTTACAAACCAATATGAGGGTTTAGAAGAGTTACATAAAAAATATTTTGATAAAGGATTATCAGTTTTAGGTTTTCCTTGTAATCAGTTTTTATCGCAAGAACCAGGAACAGAAGATGAGATTAAAGAGTTTTGCTCATTAACTTATGGTGTAGAGTTTGAAATGTTTAGTAAAATTGATGTAAATGGAGAGAATGCTCACCCTTTATATAAATTTTTAAAAGAGAGTTCAAAAGGAGTTTTAGGAACTGAGGCTATAAAATGGAACTTTACAAAATTTTTAGTTGATAAAAATGGTAAAGTGGTAAAAAGATATGCTCCAAGTACAAAACCAAGTGATATTGAAAAAGATATTTTAGATTTACTATAAATATTAAATATATTTATCAATTAACATATTAGTAATACAAAAAAACTTTATTCTGTAATAAACTACTCAAAATTTATAAGGGTTTTTATGAGACAAAAAGTTTGGATTGTTGGTGCTAATGGTGCAATTGGTTTTGAGCTTGTTAAAATATATTTAAAAAATGGTTTTAAAGTAGTTGCAAGCTCAAGAGATATTGAAAATTCAAAAGATTTTTTGAACTTAAAAAGTGAATACAAAACAGATTTGAAGCTTTTAAATATAGATGTTTTAGATGAAAAATTTCCACAATTAAATAAGTATCTTAAAAAGATACTTATTTTTAAAGGCAAAAGTATCAAAAAAGTTAATACTTTCTATTGTACTTCTTTCTAAAATTCCTAAAGAATTAAATCCAACTACAATTATAAAAAATTATTTTAACCTTATAATAGTTTGACACAATCCAATATTATCAGTTATATCAACAATTTCAAAACCAACTTTAAGCAATATTTTTTCAAAATCACTATATCTAAACATTTTACTATATCCATTTGCAATAGCAGTAAAATATGGGCTTGTATTAATCACACAATATGAAGCTATTTCATTGTTTTGTCTATCCCAAAATGGCTCCATTATACAAACTTGACTATTTTTGTTCATAGATTTTTTTACTTTTAATAAAATCTGCTCTATTTGTTCATCTTCAAAACAATCTAAAAATTGACTCATCCAAATAATATCTATATTTTCTGGAACATTAATATCATTGAGTAATACATTAGACTCAATAAATGAAACATTTGTTAAATTCTTTTCATAAATATTTTTTTTTGCTAATTTTATTTGTTGTGGTAAATCCATTATTGTAATATCAATTTCTGGATATTTACTTGATAGCTCCATAGCAAATTTACCAGTATTTCCACCAATATCCAAAATAGATTTTATATTTAAATTATTTAAATACTCTATTGCTTTTGGAAATCCAGAATCAGAATAAAAATGATCAAATTCAAACCAGCTATCTTGAACTTTTTGTGGTAAACTTGAAAGTGCTGGATATATAGTTTCCCAATCTCCAAACACTTTTAAACCTTCAGGTTTTCTGTTTTTTATTGACTCTTCTAAATTATAAAGTCCAAGATAATTTACATAGTGGTTATAATTCATATTTGCATTTGTCATCTTATCACTATTTATAAATATACCAACTTTTGAAATAAAAAGTCTATTATCTTTTTCATACA
>CANRHT010000260.1 GCA_947630465.1 uncultured Pseudomonadaceae bacterium | reverse complement strand
CAAGCAATTATTTGGTGTTAGACCAGATTTTCTTATTAAAAAAGAAAACAAAGTCATTTGTGTAGCCGATGCAAAATGGAAACTTATTGAAAATGATGGTGATTTTTCACAAAGTGATTTTTATCAACTTTTTGCATATAAACATATATTTTTAAAAGAACAAAAAGAGAATTATAAAGATGAGATTTGTGAACTAATGAGTTTAAAAATTTATTATCCAGAAATTAAATCAGTATTCGAAACTCCTAAAATATTTAAATATTTTGATAATACAGAAATCAAAATAGTTCCTCTTGATATTGAAACAAAATTATTAAAAGAGAGCAAAAATTTATAGAAGGAATTAAAAAATTGTTAAAATATTTATAAATAATATGCTAATATACAGAATACATTCCTAAAAAGGATAAAATATATGGAATCAATTCTTTTAGAAGACAACCCACACTGGAATAATTTAAGTGCTTATGATAATTTTATAAGTCGTGAATTATTGCCAAAAGCAGTTTCATACTTAACTACAAAACAAATTTTAGCACTTATTGGTGCAAGAAGAGTTGGTAAAAGTACATTAGCAAAGCTTATGATAAAAGAGCTTTTAAAAACTGTTGAAGCAAAAAATATATTTTTCATAAATCTTGAAAAACCAGAGTTTATTCCTTATAAACAAGATGCAAGTTATTTAGCAGAAATATTTGATAATTATCTAAAATTAGCTAATCCAAACTTATCAGAAAAAATCTATTTTTTTATAGATGAGATACAAATATTTAAAAATTGGGAAGTATTTGTAAAATCAAAATATGAAAATAGCAATATCAAATTTATTATCACAGGCTCAAATTCATCACTACTTACAAGTGATTTTGCAACAGTTTTAACTGGAAGAGTGCTTAAAATATCTGTTCATAGTTTTAGCTTTACAGAGTTTTTAAAATTTAAAAATATCTCTTATGGCTCTAGAATAGAACAAATATCAAATAAAATAGAAATATCTAGAGCAAAAGATGAGTATCTTAAATGGGGTGGATATTATGATGTAATAAGTACAGATGATGTGATAATAAAAAAAGATATACTAAAAAATATTGCAGAAGATATCATTTTTAAGGATATTGTTCCAAGATACAATATAAAAAACTCATCACAACTAAAAGATCTGTTTTACTATATAGTATCAAATGCAACTTCATCACTTAATTATTTAGGTTTAGCAAAAAAAATAAATATAGATGCAAAAACTATAAAAGAGTATATAAACTATTTTGAAGATAATTTTTTAATCCATACAATTTCGTCGTATCATACTAAGATGACAGAGCAAATAAAATCGGCTAAAAAAGTTTATTTAAGTGATAATGGTTTTTTAAATTTAGGTATAAATAGAACTATAAATAATGGAGTTATGTTAGAAAATGAAGTATTTGTTGTACTAAATAAATTTTGTGAAGAGCTTACATATATAAAAGAGAACTATGAGATAGATTTTAGATGTGAAAACTCACTTTATCAAGTATCATATAATATAGAAGATGAGAAAACAAGACAAAGAGAATTTAGAGCATTTGAAAATTTTGATAGTGAAAAAAAATATAAATATAAGTTAATTACCTATGATGAAACATCACTTAGAGAAGATATTGAGATAATAAAATATGAAGATTTTATATTTGAATTTGAAGATACAAAAAGAATAAATTAAACAAAAATATAAGGAATCAAAAAATGGCATATAACCTAAACGATAAATTAGTAATTGCAATAAGCTCAAGAGCGTTGTTTGATTTAGAAGAAGAGAATCAAATATTTGAAAAAGATGGCTTAGATGCTTATTATAAATACCAATTAGAAAATGAAGATAAATCTTTGAAAAAAGGTACAGGTTATAGACTTGTTGAAAATATCTTAAAAATAAATAGTTTTTTTTCTAGTGATGAAAGGCAAGTAGAGGTGATTATTCTATCAAAAAATAATGCAGCTACAAGCCTTAGAATAACAAATGCTATAAATGATTTAAAACTAGATATTATAAGATCTGCTTGGACAAGTGGAACAAATATTTCAAACTATTTAAAAGCTTTTAAAGTAGATTTGTTTTTAAGTGCTGATGATAATGATGTTTTAAATGCAATTGAAAATGGTGTTGCAGCTGCCAAAATATTACATTCAAATGAAAATATACATAATATTTCAAATGAGCAAGTAAGAATAGCATTTGATGGTGATGCTGTTTTATTTAGTGAAGAATCAGAACTTGTATATAAAAATCATGGATTAGAAGCTTTTATAGAACATGAAAAAGAGAATAGAAATAATCCACTTGAAATGGGACCTTTTGCAAAACTTCTTTTAACTATTGCAAAAATACAAGCTAAATTTCCTACTGATAAATCTCCAATTAGAACAGCTTTAGTAACAGCAAGATCTGCTCCAACTCACGAAAGAGTAATTAAAACTTTTAATCTTTGGGGAGTAAGAGTTGATGAAGCATTTTTTCTTGGAGGAACAGATAAATATGAGATACTTCAAGCCTTTGGTGCTGATATATTTTTTGATGATCAAGATGTGCATTTAAATCTTTCTTCAAATGTAGTTCCTAGTGCAAAGGTATTAAATAAAAATATTATGTTAAGTGAAAAAAATAAATAATTAGACATAATCTTGTCCTTTTTTTCTTGTAAAATTTTACAAATTTAACAAGGATAGTTATGGTAAAAACACTAAAATACTTAACACAAATACAACCACCAAGAAATTATAGAAATATTGATTCACTAAATAATGTAGCTTTGTATCTTGAAGATAGATTTAAAGATATAGGTTTAGAAACTTCTTTTCAAAACTATGTAGTTGATAATAATGAATATAAAAATGTAATAGCAACTTTAAATCCACAGTATGAAAAAAGATTAATTATTGGTGCTCATTATGATGTATGTGGAAATTTTCAAGGAGCAGATGATAATGCAAGTGCAGTTGCAGGACTTATACAAACAGCAAAACAACTATATGCTATAAAAGATATATTACCTATTAGAATTGATTTTGTATGTTTTACCCTAGAAGAGCCACCTTATTTTGGAACTCAAAATATGGGAAGTT
>CANRHT010000259.1 GCA_947630465.1 uncultured Pseudomonadaceae bacterium | reverse complement strand
GGCACTCAAATAAATGCCCTAGAAATGATTTTTGCATATAAATGTATAACTTCAACTCTAAAAACGATTTCTCGTTGAGATATGAAGCACTTTTTTAACCAATCTAAAAAACTATTACAGAATATTCAATTTTATTGTGCCGTACAATAATTTCCGTTTTGTAAGTTAAATTCTTAGAGCAAGTGGAAGAACTTTTTTCACCCAAGTGTAGTCCCCTGTTAAATTGATATGCTCCCAACCTAGTGGGGATAAGTTTGAAATAAGTTCTTCATTGAAATTTTCATCTGTTTGTCTTAAATAATTGACAGCTTTTTCGATATAGACTGTATTCCATAAAATAATAGCACTTGCAACTAGATTGAGTCCGCTTGCTTTGTATAGTTGATTTTGATATGTTTTATCTCTTATTTCTCCAAGTCTATTAAAATGAATTGCTCTTGTAAGTGCATGTTTTGCTTCCCCTTTATTGAGTCCTGTGTGGACTCGTCTTCTTAAATTTGGATCTCGTATCCACTCTAATGTAAAAATAGTTCGTTCAATCTTACCAATCTCACGAATAGCATTTGCTAAAGAGTTTTGTCTTGGATAACTTCCTAGTTTTTTGATTATTAAAGAGGATGGAACAACCCCTTTTTTGATTGAAAACATCAATCGCAATATCTCTTCCCAATTATTCTCAATTAATTGTGTATTAACAGTACCACCAATAATGCTTGATAAATTTTCATAGATTACATCTTTTGAAAGTGGATATAGTTTTTTATCTTTTAAATCTCTAATTCGTGGAGCAAATTTAAACCCTTGAAAGTTCATCATTGCAAAGACATGATCTGTGAACCCAGCTGTATCTGTGTAATGTTCAGTTATATTCAAATCTGCCTCATGATGAAGCAATCCATCAAGCACATAAGTGGAATCTCTTACATTTGAAGTGATGAGTTGCATTGAAAACGGAGCATACTTGTCACTTGTGTGAGAATAGTAAATCATCCCTGGGTCATTTCCATATTTTGGATTGATATTTGCACTTAATTGATTTATTCCACCTGTTTTAAATCTTTGTCCATCAGATGAAGAGCTACTTCCATCTCCCCAATATTTTGTGATGGGTTGCTCATGGATGGCATTTGTCAATTGAGCTTGTGCATCTTTATATGTTTCTTGTCTAATATGCCACCCTTGAATAGAAGCCAACTTTGAGTATGTGGTATCAGGTGTTGCCTCAGCCATTTTAGAAAGCCCTAAATTGATTGCATCTGCTAAAATAACACTCAATAGCAGTTGCTTATTTTCTGCTATGTTTCTTGTTTTTAAATGTGTAAAACTATCACTAAAAGAGATCCATTCATCAACCTCTTGCAAGAGTGCAGTGACTTTGATTTTAGGCAACATTGCATATACTTTTTGAATGAAATTACGTGCTTCTTCAGGAACTGAAGCAGTTAATGGAGATATTTTTAACCCCTTTTCGTTGATAATAGCATCGATAAGTCTATTCTCTTTTGCTTCTTGATTAACTTGTGTAAGAAGGGTTGTTAGAGTATCTGTTTTTTGTGCAATCCATTCTTTAAAATCATAACTTGTCACTCCTAGCAAAATCTCATTTGATAGACACTCTTTATAAGTTTTAGGATCAATCAAATATTCCTCAAAATCTTTATACTGTTTTGAGCCACTTACCCACAAATCACCAGAACGAAGTGCATTTTTCAATTCACTTGCAACAGCAAATTCATAAAAAATCTTATCAATTTGCCCATCATTTTTAAACACTACACTGTTCCATCTTGATTTGATAAAATCAGTTGGTGCATTAGAAGGCATTTTTCTTTGGTTATTTTTATGAAGAGTTTGTAAAATTTTAATAGCTTCTAAAATATTTTGGGTGTTTGGGGAAGCTTTTAAATCGATTGTTTCATAAAAATGATAGATATATTTTTTAAACCAACCATTATAGAGACTTAATCTATACAGAAAATCAAAGTTCTCAGATTTTGATAAACTTTTTGTTTCAACCAAACTTTTTTCAAACTCTTCCCATGATATAAACTCTTCAATTGCTTCATAGGGGTTTTGATTAGTTTGTTTTGCTTTGATAAGAGCTTGTCCTATTTTATAATAAAGCCCTAATTTCTCATTGATAGTTTTGCTCGAATCTTGAAATTTATTCTTATGGCTATTTTTTGCTTTATTGAAAATTATACTAAGAATTTTATCATTAAGCTCAATAATATCATCGATGATTGAGCCTTTAATATCCACAACAATAGCAATAATTGTGGCATTCTTCCTTTTTGTTTCAAATCGTGCTATATCAAACGAAGATAAGTTCTTACCCTCTTTAGCAAGTTTGATAAGCCTATTTGAGTGGATAGAAAACTCTATATTTTTTGGTAGATCAAGTTCTTTTATAAACCGTAATCTTTGAATATGTTCAAGTATAAACTTTGGATTTGCCACAAAATTTCTCATCTGCAACCACCCTAAATAACTGATGTTTGTATTTGGTTTTGAAGTAAATAGTTTTTGCAATTTATCAAGTTGCATTTTTGAGCATTGCTCCAGAAGTGTCTCGTACACCCATTTTGTAGCAATGGTAATTGCCTCAGAGCATAGCCTTTCAATAACAGAAATGTTTGGAACTATTATCATCTCATGACGAAGTAACTCAATTAATTTGTTTGCTACTATTGCACCATTATCTGTCGCTTTTGCTGTCGGTAACAATAACTCTACATAGAATGCATGCATTTTTGCATTTAAACTTCTATAGCCATAGAGATTTTGAATTTCAGCTAATTGTTCTCTTCTTGTCGTCTCCCTTTTAAAATATAACTGCATATCAATTTCAGTTTGAATAGAGAGTTGTTTTTTTACAAATTCCATCATATTGTCTTCAATTACAGTATCAACATCATACGATATTCCAGGATATCGTATACAACAAAGCATGAGGGCAAAGCCTAATCTATTATGTATTTCTCTTTTTTGATGAATGATAAAAAGATCATTCTCACTTAATGTATAATATCGCTCAAACTCAATTTTAGATGTTGGAAAACTAAGAAGTGATACTTTTTGAGATGGTGTAAGAACACTTTTTCTTGGCATTATTAACTATTGAGATAATTATAAATTGTCTTTTTTGAGATTCCTAAAATATTGGAAATATCACTCAAAGAGGTATTTTTATCTTGATGCAAAGTTTTTAATAATGTTAATTGCTTATCTGTTAATTTTTTTGGTCTTCCACCAACTCTCCCTCTGGCTCGTGCAGCTTTTAGACCTGCATTGGTTCTCTCTTTAATAACATCTTTTTCAAATTCTGCCAAAGAAGCAAAAATATGAAATATCAATTTTCCTGTAGGTGTAGTGGTATCAATATTTTCATGGAGTGACTTTAATCCAATCTCTTTTTGATTGAGTTCATTAACGATAAGAAGTAAATCTTTTAATGATCTTCCAAGACGATCAAGTTTCCAAATAACTAAAACATCTCCAGCTCTTAAATAATCAATAGCATTTTGAAGTTGTTCTCGTTTGAGTTTTGTGCCAGTAATTTTTTCTTGAAATATCTTTTTGCATCCAGCTTGATTCAAAGCATCAATTTGCAAATCAAGATTTTGATCTAATGTTGAAACTCTTGCATAACCAATTTGCATTTTTACTCCAATTGCATAAAAAATAATGTAAAAACTCAAAAAATATTGAATCTTTT
>CANRHT010000258.1 GCA_947630465.1 uncultured Pseudomonadaceae bacterium | reverse complement strand
GCTTTAAATAAAACAGAACTCAATAAACTAAAAAAATTTGTAGAACTATTTCATATAATAAATATAAATGAGGAAATATCAAATTTATCTAAAAAGTTAGTTTTTGATTATGCAAAAAGCCACTCTTTGGATATTCCTGATAGTTTAATCGCAGCAACAGCAATAAAAAACAATATAAATTTATTAAGTTATAACAAAAAAGATTTTAAATTTATAAATAATTTAAAACTTTTATAAACTAAATTAACAAAATAGAAAGAAGTAAAAATGGATCCGAAAAAAAGGTTTGATGTAAAAGTAGGTTTAAAAGTAAATATTGTATTAAAAGCAGATCAAAGAACAGGTAAACTAACTCAAGGAGTTGTAAAAGATATTTTAACAAATTCACCAACTCATCCACATGGAATAAAAGTAAGATTACAAAATGGAGATGTTGGTCGTGTTCAGCAAATACTTTAAAAAAAAGATTAAATTATGAGTATAAAAATTGTTTTAAATGGAGCTGGTAGAATTGGAAAATCAATTTTAAAACAGCTTTTAAATGACGAGAATTTTGAAATTGTAGCAATCAATGAGATAAATCCATCTGTTGAAAATATAGTTTACTCTATAAACTATGATTCAACTTATGGAAAACTAAATGATAAATTTAAAGTTATAGAGAAAAGTTTTATACAAAATCAAAAATCAAAAATCAAAATTACAAACTACAAAGATATATCAGAGTTAAATTTAGATGGAGTTGATATTTTAATTGATGCAAGTGGTCAAAAAACTGATTTAAATATATTAAGAAATTTAAAAGTAGATAAAATAATTTTAACTCATCCTCAAAAAGATGCCGATATAAATATAGTTTTGGGTGTAAATGAAGAAAAAATCGATTTAAAAAATCATAAAATAATATCTACAAGCTCTTGTAATGCAACTGCACTTCTTCCTGCTTTAAAAATAATTGATGATAAAAAAGAGATTCTTTGTGGAGATATTGTAACTATTCATCCGCTTTTAAATCATCAAAGAGTTTTAGATGGAAGCTTCGTTCAAAGTGCTACTAGAGATGTTGATTTAAATTTTGAGTTTGGAAGAAGTTCAACTCAAAATATAATTCCAAGTCAAACAACTACTATAAAAGCTTGCTCTTATGTTCTAGAAAAATTTAATTCAAATTTAATAAGCTCAAACTCTCTTAGAGTTCCAACAGATACTGTTGGAGTTATAAATGTAACACTTTTTACAAAAGAGATTTCAAGCAAAGATGAGATAAAAAATCTTTTTTTAGAGTTTGAAAGAAATCAAAAATTTCCAATTGTTTTAAACAATTTTGAAGCACTTGTTTCAAGTGATTTTAAAAAAGAGAAATTTACAACTATAATAGATCATAGATTTTTGGAAGTTAAACAAAATATGATAAAACTTCTACTTTGGTATGACAATGAGTGGGGATATGCTTCAAAAGTTGTTCAGATTTTAAAATATATAGATATAAAAAAAGGCTAGATAAAAAATCCAGCCTTTGATTTTAAAAAAAGAGTTTTTATATAAACTCTACTTCTCTTTTCCCCTCTTTTAACTCACCAATTACATAACCATCAGTTGAAGCTAAAATTGCATCTACATTTGAAGGATTTACTACAAGAATCATTCCAACACCCATATTAAATGTTCTATACATCTCTTCAAGCTCTACATGCTTACTCATAAACTCAAATATTGGTAAAACTTTGATTTTACTTCTATCTACAACAGCTGTTAAATTTTCTGGTAGAACTCTTGGAAGATTTTCAGTAATTCCACCACCAGTGATGTGTGCTAACGCATTGATTTTATCTTTGTTGGCTTTAAACTCTTTTACATAAATTCTTGTTGGCTCAAGTAAAACATCTTTTAATTTTTTACCTTGAAAATCATCTTCTAAACTCATACCAAGTTTTTCTAAAAGAAGTTTTCGCACAAGTGAAAATCCATTTGAGTGAACTCCAGAGCTTGGAAGTGCAATTAAAACATCTCCAGCACTTACTCTTTCAACTCTATCAAGCTCATCTTTTTCAGCTATTCCTACGCAAAAACCAGCTAAATCAAAATCACCCTCTTTATACATTCCTGGCATCTCAGCTGTTTCTCCACCAATTAGTGCACACTCGCTTCTAATACAACCTTCAGCAATTCCTTTTACAACTTGAGTTGCTTCTTCAACTTCAAGTTTTGCAGTTGCATAATAATCAAGGAAAAATAGTGGCTCTCCAAAGTTACAAAGCAGATCATTTGTACACATAGCAACTAAATCAATACCAACAGTGTCAAATTTTTTTGCATCAATTGCTAATTTTAATTTTGTTCCAACACCATCTGTTCCAGCTAAAATAACAGGTTTTTTGTAACCACTTGGAAGTTCAAAAGCACCAGCAAAAGAGCCAATTCCTCCAAGAACTCCAGGAATCATTGTAGATTTTACATAAGGTTTGATATTTTCTACAAACTGATTTCCTGCATCTATATCAACTCCTGCATCTTTGTAACTTACCATTGCCATAATCTATCCTTTGCTTTATTGCTCTTAAAATTTTTTTCGGTATTATAACCAAAAATCATTAAATCTTAAGGAGTATCAAAAATGAGCAGTTTTAAAAATGCTATTGCACTAACAGGAGGAATAGCTACAGGCAAAAGTACAGTTTGTAATCTTTTAAAGCTACATGGTTTTTTTATTATAGATGCAGACAAAATTGCTCATAGAGTTTTGGATGAAAATTATCAAGAGATTGAAAATATGTTTGGTAGCAAATATGTTGAAAATAAAAAAGTTTTAAGAAAAGAGCTTGGAAAAATAATATTTTCAAATGAAGAAAATAAGTTAAAATTAGAAGCTTTGCTTCACCCTTTAATCAAAGAGGAGATTTTAAAAGAAGCAAAAATTTGTGAAGAGCAAAATAGAGCTTATTTTGTAGATATTCCACTATTTTTTGAAAAGATGAATTACCCAATTTCTAAAGTGCTTGTTGTTTATACTCCAAAAGATATACAAATTCAAAGATTGCAAAAAAGAGATAATATAGATGAAAAAGAGGCTATTTTAAAAATATCAAATCAAATGGATATTGAAGATAAAAAACTTTTGGCAACATATGTGATAGATAATTCAAAAGATTTGAAACATCTTCAAAATGAAGTTGAAAAGTTGATTATAAAACTAAAAGTTTAGCTCTTATTTGGCTACATTTATATTACTACCTTGTTTTAAAAGCAATCT
>CANRHT010000257.1 GCA_947630465.1 uncultured Pseudomonadaceae bacterium | reverse complement strand
AACTAAGATAGAATTGTGACAATTTATTCGAGGAAATATTATGAATAGAGAAAAAAATATTAAAAATTACATATTGAATTATATATATGCAACTTCAAAACAACCAATTTTATTAAAAGATATGTTGGTTGCTTCAGTTCAATATAGAAATGATATGGAAGTTGATAGTTCAAGATTAGGATTTAGACTGAGATTAACAAGGGCTTATCTTGTTTATGTTTGGTTAGTTTTAGCAGTTCTTTTGCCTATTTCTCTTCTTACACATAAACTTTTAGCAAAGATAGATTCTCATATATCAATAGTTGGTGCGATGATTATCACAGCACTTATATTTATGGGATTTAACTACTTTAAAGATATTGTAAAAAAAGAGATGACAAAAAGTAGGCTTAAAAAAGCTTGGAATTTACATTTTCCATTTTTTGATTATGAAGAGTATGCTAATAAAGTAAATGAGATTTTTGAAGAGGCCATGAGAGAAGAGGTTTCAAAAAGAGATTTACAAAAATATATTTTAGATAGATTAACTAATATTTAGTAATCTATCTTTTATCTAAAACTGTATCTAAAGCTAGTTTTGTATTTGCCCATCTATTTTGAGAGTTTAGCATTACAAGTAAAATATCTTTTTTCCCATCTTTTGCACGTGCAATTAAACAAGGTCCAGCTTTACTTGTATAGCCAGTTTTAACTCCAATCATATATTTCTCTTTTGGAAGAAGTTTATTACTAGTATGTGCAAAGTATGATCTTTTTGTATTTATTGCTTTAAAACTATAACTCTCTTTTTTTACAATATTATTAAAAGTACTATTTTTAATAGAGTATTCTGTAAGTTTTAATAAATCACTTGCAGTACTTTTGTGATTTGGAGCATCAAAACCACAAGGATTTTCGAAATTAGTATTTTTCATACCTAGTTTTTTTGCTTTTGTATTCATCATAGTTACAAATTTTTGTTTGCTTCCATTTCCAAGATAAATTGCAATAGCATTTGCTGCATCATTTGCTGATTTTATCATAGCGGCATTTACTAAATCTCTTAAGTAAAACTTCTCTCCAACTTTAAAATTCATAATTGTAGGTTCAACTTTTTTCATCTCAGCAGTAATAGTAACAATACTATCCATTTTACCGCTTTCAATTGCTAAAATAGCAGTCATAATTTTTGTTAAACTAGCAGGTCTTATTAATTGATTTGCATCTTTTTGAAAAATTAACTGTTTTTTGTTTAAGTCTTTTACAATAATTGAGTCTAAATCTTTTTCAATTTTTTGAAAAACTTTCGCATCACTGTAAGCAAGGGCAATTATTGGGCTTAAAAGCAAGATAAATATTTTTAAAAAGTTTCTCATGAATTTTCCTGTTTGTTTTTTAGAATTTTAATTATATTGAAAAGAAAATTAAATAAAGCTATCAAATAGGGCTTTTGCATCTTTATTCCTTATTTTCTTTAGTTCCATATCTATATATTTACCAATAATCAGCTGTTCTTGTTTAAAAGCCAAAGTTATTTTTCTTTTTGTTGGTCGTGTTTCATATATAAAAAAACCTGCTTCATACATAGATAATCTTATATTTGTAGAGATTGCATAAGTTGTTAAAATAGAGTTTTCTTTTGAAATTTTATAAATATCTTCAAAATACTCTTTTGTCCAAAGCTCTTTATTTACCTCACTTGAAAAAGCATCTTGATAAACTATGTCAAAAAAATCTTTTGGAAAAGTTTTTAGATACTCTCTTGCGTCTCCTATAAAAACTTCTATTTTTATCTTCTCATCTTCATATTTTTGATTAAGTGATAGTTCATCTATAATATTTTTAAACTTTTCAAACTCTTTTGGATATGAGAAGTTTTGTAAAGATTTTATTAAATCAAAATCAAGCTCTGGAGAGTATATATTTATTTTAATATCAAGTCTGTTTTCTAAAATATAAAAGATAGTTGCAAAACTATTGTAACCCAAACCAAAACAGATATCTAATATATTTAACTCTTTTTTATTATAAGAGTGCGAAAATGCTGGAATAATGTGTTTATGCAAAGCTTCACTAAATCCACCATCTTCAGTATTGTGGAAGTGTTGATTATATTTTTTAGAAAAAAGTGTATGGCTACCATCACTTGTGGTAACCAGCTTATCTTCTAGCAAATTAGTTTCCTAAACTCTCTAGTTTATCTTCACTTAAAAATAGTTTCTCATTTGACATAACTCCAATATTTGAAGCTAAAATATCTCTTGCAATATCTTTTGCTTCAGGAAGTGAGTGCATAGCACAAGTTCCACATTGGAAAATATTTAGTTCTGGAATATCACTTTGTTTCTCAACTTTAAGCACATCTTCCATAGATTTTTTCCAAGCAGTTGCTACCTCTTCTTCTTTTGGAGTTCCTATTAAACTCATGTAAAATCCAGTTCTACAACCCATTGGAGAAACATCTATGATTTCAACTGTAGGAGAGTTTAAATGGTTTCTAATAAATCCAGCAAACAGATGCTCTAAAGTATGAATACCTTTTTCACTTAGCATCTTTTCATTTGGTTTACAAAATCTTAAATCAAAAACTGTAATAGCATCTCCTTTTGGTGTTTGCATAACTTTTGCAACTCGTACAGCTGGGGCTGGCATAATTGTGTGATCAACTCTAAAACTATCTAATAGTGGCATATAAAATCCTTTGAATAAATATTTTAATTTTTTCAAGATTATAACCAAAGAAATTTAAAGGTAGTTTTCTTAAAAAAGATTATTTTTGTAAATTTTGGATAATATAAACTATTTTAATTTAAAAGAGAAAATATTAAAAATTATGAAAAGTATAGAATATTTTATTTTAGAAAAACAAGAAGATGGATATAAGTTCAATCTTTTAAATATTTGGAATAAAGATACTTTACCAGATATTATAGAAAATATAAAACAATCAAATATCTCAAGAACTAAAAATTTAATTATAGATTTTGAAAATTTAAAAGAGCTTGATAGTATTGCTATTATTTATCTAATATCATTTTTAAAAAAATTTAAAAAGCAAAATATTTCATATTTGAACTTTGAAAAGTATGAGCAAATTTTTGACTTTTATCAAAAACATTATCAAAATGAGTTTCTTAAAGAGAAAAAGATATTAAATAGATTTTTTGAAAATATTGGAAAAAAAGTATATGATATATTAAAATCGACAAAACTATTTATAGATTTTGTAGGAAAAGTTTTTTATTTTCTTTTTTATTTAGTAGTTAATCCAAAAAAGATTAGATTTAAAGCTACTTTAAAATATATTGAAACATCAGCAGTAGATGCACTTTTGATTGTT
>CANRHT010000256.1 GCA_947630465.1 uncultured Pseudomonadaceae bacterium | reverse complement strand
ATGTTGCTTATGCACCTTTAAAACATGGAATGGTAAAAAAAGGAAAAGATTGTGATGAACTTGTTGAAACATCTTTAATAAAAGCTGGTCTTTGGAATGAAGTAAAAGATAAATTAACAACTCCTGGAACATCACTTTCAGGTGGTCAGCAACAAAGACTTTGTATTGCAAGAACAATTGCTATAAAACCAGAAGTTATTTTAATGGATGAACCAACAAGTGCACTTGATCCAATTTCTACAGAAAAAATTGAAGCACTAATGCTTGAGTTAAAAAAAGACTATACAATTATAACCGTAACTCACAATATGCAACAAGCAGCAAGAGTAGCAGATTATACGGCATTTTTCCATTTAGGAAAATTAATAGAGTACGATATAACAGAGACTATCTTTGTTAATCCAACAAATAAAAAAACAGAAGATTATATTACAGGGAGATTTGGATAATGTTAAAACCATATGAAGAGAAATTAAAACTTATAAAAAGTGATGTAGAAAAACTAGGATTAGATATTGTTGAGGCTTTAGAGGTTTGTTTAAAAGCTTTAAATGAGAGAAAAATAGAGAATTTAAAAAATGTTGAAGTTAGTGAAAAAAAATTTCTAGTAAAATCAAATGAGATAGATAATCTTATAATTACAACTTTAGCTTTATATACTCCAGAAGCAAGAGATTTAAGAAGAATGGTGGCATTTTTAAAAATCACAAATGAGATAGTAAGAACAGCTGCAAATACAAAAGATTTTGCAAAAATGTTTAGAAGATCTTATAGTGAAGATTTAAATACAAATACTATTTTAGAGTACACAATACCACTTCTAAAATCAGCTTTATTATCTACAAAAACTGCAATTTCAATAATAGACGAACAAGAACACTCTAAAGTTGAGGAGAAATATCAAAGAGTTATTGTTGAAGAGAGCAAAACAGATGATTTATATTTAATGATAGAGAAAAATATTTTAAAACTAATCACTCAAAAACTTGATCTTTCAAAAGAGTATTTTGACCTTTTAAGTAGTTTAAGAAGATTAGAAAAAATTGCAGATAGATCAGTTTCAATAGCTAGTTTACTACAATTTGCAAAACTAGGAGGAGATATAGTTCAATCATAAAACTCTTTATGATATACTTTTTACATGAAAAAAGCTATAAATAAAATATCGAACTACTTTAGTTCAAATTTTGAAGTTTTGGTTGCTACGGTTATATTTTTAACCGTAGTTCTAGCTGGAAATGACTTTTATAGAGCAATTATTTTAATGCTTGAATTCGTTGTAATTATGGAAGTCGTAAAAATGATTTCTGATTTTATTAGAAAAGAGACATTAAGACTTAGATATGTTCTTGATATTTTTATAATCTTTTTAATCAGAGAAGTTATTATTCTTTCAGCCAATAAAAATAAAGATTATTTTGATATTGTATTTTTATTGTTTGTTATTTTTATATTTTTTATTTTTAGAATATTGGCTATTAAATTCTCTCCATTTGGAAAAGATGAAAATAAAAAAATAGATGAAATCAATAATGATGAAATAAAGTAAAACAATGCTTGAAGGTAAAAATAGATTAATTTTAATAATAGAAGATGAAGAAGATATTCTAGAACTTCTTGAGTATACTTTACAAAAAGAGGGATATGAAACTATTGGATTTTTAAATGCAAATGAAAATGTAAAAAAAGTTTTAGATGAAGAGAAAATTGATTTAATTCTAATGGATAGAAATCTACCAAATATAGAAGGTACCTCTTTTATAAAAGATTTAAGAGCAAATGGTTATCAAAATCCTGTTATTTATGTTACTGCAAAAGATAAATCTGAAGATATTTTAGATGGATTTGAAGCACATGCAGATGACTATATTACAAAACCATTTAATATTCAAGAACTACTAGCCAGAGTTAAATCTGTAATAAAAAGATCTTCAAATGATATTGAAGTTTTAAAAGTAAGAGATATAGTTTATAACTTTTCAAGTAAAACATTCTGCATTGAAGAGAAAGATATTGAGCTAACTTCTCTTGAAACTACTCTTCTTTTAGAGTTTATAAAAAATAAAAATATTCTTCTTTCTAGAGAGTATTTATTAGAAAAAGTATGGCAAGACTCTTTTGATAAACAAGAAAAAACAGTAAATGTTGCTATAAAAAGATTGAAAGATAAGATAGATCCAAATTCAAAGAAAAATTATATAAAGTCAGTTAGAGGAGAGGGTTATATTTTTTGTTAAAAATTCATCAACTTTTTTTACGAACTTATCTTGCAATATTTGTTGCAATTTTAATAACTGTTACTCTATCAACTTATTTTTGGGCAAAAAATCTCTACTTAAATCAAGTTGAAAAAAACTTAATCCAAAATATAGATATATTATCAGTAATTTTAGAAGATACAAAAGATATAAATAGTATTAAAGATATTATTAAAGATTTAAGTAAAAAACTGAACCTAAGGATTTCAATTATAAATGAAAATGGTGAAGTAGTAGCAGAGAGTCACAAAAATATTGAAGATATAAAAAATCACTCAAATAGAGTTGAAATTATTGAAGCAAGAAATATAGGTCTTGGAAAAGATACAAGAGTATCTGAAACTCTAAATAAAGATTTGATATATATTGCTAAAAAAGTATCTTTTAATGAAGAGATTTATTACTTAAGAATGGCTGATTATACAAATAAAATTACTGATAATTTCAAAAAACTAACTTTTGAAATTTTTATTTATATCTCTTTTTTCTTAATAATTGCATTTATTTCAACTTATTTTATAAGTATCAAAATACAAAGAGAAACTGACTCAATATTATACTTTTTAAAAGAGATAACAAATAAGAAGAAACCAATATTTTTACAATCAAATTATACTTTTGAATTTTATAAAATAGCAAAACTTCTAAACAAAGTTGCAAAAAAATTATCAAAAAAAGATGAGATAAAAGCAAAACATACTGCAAAATTAACTTTAGCAAATAGACAAAAAGATGATATTATCTCTGCTATTTCTCATGAATTTAAAAATCCAATAGCAATAATTTCAGGATATAGTCAAACTTTAATTGAAGATGAAAATTTATCACCGACTTTAAAAATAAAGTTTTTAAATAAAATATTATCTAACTCAAATAAAATGTCACAAATAGTTGATAAACTAAGACTTACTTTGAAGCTTCAAGATAACAATCACAAACTAATCTTAAACAAAGTTTCTATTAAAAAAATAGTAGAAAACTCTATTAGTGATTTAAAAATAAAGTATAAAAATAGAGAAATCAAAGTTTTAGGAGTCGATAAAGAGATAAATGCTGATGAGATATTAATAGGAATTGCTATTTCAAATCTTATAGAAAATGCCTTAAAATATTCACAAGAAGATGTAATTATAGAGATAAATGAAAATTCGATATCCATTACAGATAAAGGAATCGGGATTTCTCAAGAAAATTTGGAAAATATTTTTAAAAAATATTATAGAGCAACTAGTAATAACTGGAACAACTCGCTAGGTTTAGGACTTTTTATAGTTAAATCTATTTTGAATGTTCACAATTTTAAATTAGAAATTGACTCAAAAATTGGAAATGGATCAACTTTTAAAATATATTATTAATTTATACTTAATTTAAGCAAAAATTTAGGATAACTTAAATATTATTCGACCCTAATATTGAAAGGGAGTTAATAAATGAAATTTACTCAAATGGCGAAAGCCAACGAAATCGAAAGATCTTGGGTTGTAGTAGATGCTGAAGGTAAAGTATTCGGAAGAATTATTACTGAAGTTGCTACAATTTTAAGAGGTAAAAATAAACCTTGTTTTACACCAAATGTTGATTGTGGTGATTATGTAGTTATAATCAATGCAAGTAAAGCTAAATTTACTGGTGCTAAGCTAGAAGTTAAAAATTACTATACACACTCAGGTTATTTTGGAAGTACAAAAACTCACAAAATGTCAGATATGATTGAAAAAAACCCTGAAAAACTGTTTAAATTAGCAACTAGAGGTATGCTTCCAAAAACTACTCTTGGTAAAGCTATGTTAAAAAAATTAAAAGTATATGCAGGAAGTGAACACCCTCATACTGCTCAAATTAAAGGATAATAGTAATGGCAAAAGTATATGCAACTGGAAGAAGAAAAACAGCAATAGCTAAAGTTTGGTTAGAAAATGGAAATGGACAACTAACTATAAATGGACAATCTTTAGATCAATGGCTTGGTGGTCATGATTCAATCAAAAAAAGAGTAATGCAACCACTAAATGTTTCTAAACAAGAAGCTTCTGTAAATGTTGTTGTAAAAACTCTAGGTGGTGGATATTCTGCTCAAGCAGATGCTGCAAGACATGGAATTTCAAGAGCTTTAGTTGCTTTTGATGAGCAATTTAGAACTATTTTAAAACCTCATGGATTACTTACAAGAGATGCAAGATCTGTTGAGAGAAAAAAATACGGAAAGAAAAAAGCAAGAAAATCTTCTCAATTTTCGAAAAGATAATTGGTATTTTTCTTTATTTATCAAAGGAGGCGATTTTTTCGCTTCCTTTTTTTATGCCAAATTTTAAATC
>CANRHT010000255.1 GCA_947630465.1 uncultured Pseudomonadaceae bacterium | reverse complement strand
AAAAGAAAAGGATTTTAATATGTCATTTGAAAAGCTCAAAAAATCAAATTCAACTATACTAATTCCTGTTTTTATTCCAGCAGTTATTGTAATATCACTTATGGTTATAGGAACAATTAGTAATCCAAAATTAGCAGGAGATATTTTTGCAGATGTATTAGCATATATTACAGAAGATTTTGGTTGGTTTTATATGCTTTGTGTTGCACTATTTTTAATCTTTGTTGTTGGAGTTGCTATATCTCCTTGGGGTAAAATTAAATTAGGACCAGATCATTCAGAGCCTGAATATAGTTTTAGCTCTTGGTTTGCTATGCTTTTTTCTGCTGGTTATGGAATAGCTTTACTTTTTTTTGGTGTTGCTGAACCAATTCTTCACTACTCAACACCACCTCAAGGTGTGGCTTTAACAGTTGATGCAGCAAAACAGGCTATGCAAATATCTTATTTTCACTGGGGTTTTCATATTTGGGGAATATATGGACTTACAGGTTTGG
The DNA here is from genome assembly GCA_947630465.1 of uncultured Pseudomonadaceae bacterium. GTDB lineage: Bacteria > Pseudomonadota > Gammaproteobacteria > Pseudomonadales > Pseudomonadaceae > Denitrificimonas. The sequence continues at coordinate 3,362 of CANRHT010000255.1, read as the reverse complement.
CTTTAGCATATTTTGCTTTTAGACACGGTTTACCTTTATCTATGAGATCTACTCTTTATCCTTTAATAGGTGATAAAATCTATGGAGCACCTGGGCATATTGTTGATACTTTTGCAATTTTAGGAACAGTTTTTGGAATTGCAACAACATTAGGGCTTTCAGTTGCGCAAATAAATGCTGGGCTTAACTATTTATGGCCCTCAATAGATGTTAGCATTTCTGTTCAAATCACTATTATTGCACTTATTACATCAATTGCATTAATCTCTGTAGTTGCTGGAATGGATAAAGGGATTAAAAGATTATCAATAATAAATATTTTTATTGCTGTAGTTTTAATGACATTTGTATTTATTGCAGGTCCTACAATATTTATTCTTGAGACTTTTTTAGAAAATACTGGAAGTTATTTAAGTAATATTGTGGAGAGAACTTTTAGTCTTCAAGCTTATACTTCAAGTGATTGGATGGGTAATTGGACTTTATTTATCTTTGGTTGGACAATTGCTTGGGCTCCATTTGTTGGATTGTTTATTGCCAAAATTAGTCGTGGTAGAACTATTAGACAGTTTGTAGTTGGAGTTATGTTAGTTCCAACTTTGTTTACATTTTTATGGTTTAGTGTATTTGGAGATACAGCTTTACATATGGTTATGGTTCAAGGATATGAAGAGCTTATAAAAGAGGTTCAAACTGATAAGGCAATAGCACTTTTTAAACTTTATGAAAGATTACCATTTACTCAAATAGTATCTTTTATAACTGTAATTTTAATCATCACTTTTTTTGTAACTTCAGCTGATTCAGGATCTTTAGTTGTTGATTCACTTGCATCTGGAGGGGCAACATATACTCCAATTTGGCAAAGAGTTTTTTGGGTTGTAATTCAAGGAGTTATAGCATCTGTTCTACTTTTAGCTGGGGGATTGGGTGCTTTACAAACTGCATCAATTACAAGTGCTTTGCCTTTTGCAATTATTATGTTAATAGCAGCTATTGGAGTTTGGAGAGCTTTGGTAATAGAGAGTCACAGAGTAGCAAGTTTAAATCATAGCATAAGTTTAAGTATGTATTCAGATGAGAAACAAAGTGATTGGAGAGAAAAACTAAATACACTCATAAATTTTCCAACAAAAGATTTAGTTGTAAATTTCATAAAAAATGATGTTTATAAAAGTATGAAAAAAGTTGAAAAAGAGCTTGAAAACAAAGATTGGAATTGTAAAATTGAATATGATGAGGAGTATATAAGAGCTATCATTGTGATATTTAAAAATGATGATATTAAGTTTACATATGAGGTTAGATTAAGAGAGTATGAGCTTCCTGATTTTGTAGAACAAAATATAGATCAAAAAAAACAAAAATATTATTACAATGCAGAGGTTTTTCTAAAAAGAGGTGGTTTATACTATGATTTATATGGTTATGATGAGAATACAATAATAAATGACATAATAACTCAATTTGAAAAATACTTAAGATTTGTTCACACATCACCTGGAACTTTACCTTGGGATATGAGTGAACATGATGAGTTATTAAATGATTCAAGAACAAACAAATAAAAATGAAGGATTTATATGAAAAACTTAAAAACTTATATCTTGCCAATATCATCACTTTTTTTAAGTATCACATTTTTAGCAATAGGTTATGGAATTATGATAACTTATATAGGTGTTTATTTAAAACAAGCTGGAGCATCTAGTTTTTCAATAGGTTTAATAAATTCAGCATTTTTTTTAGGAGCAATCGCATCATCAATTTTTAGCCAAAAAATAATATCAACTATTGGACATATTAGAAGTTTTGCATCTTTTGCTGCTTTAATGGTAATTGCTTTTTTACTTCACTCTGTATATTTAAATGAATTTTTTTGGGGATTTCTAAGGCTTATTTCTGGTTTCTCATTTTATGCTCTTTTAATAATTGTTGAAAGTTGGTTAAATGAAAAGAGTTCAAACTCTCAAAGAGGTCAGATTTTGGCTATTTATACAATAATTTTTTATCTTTCAACTGCTTTAGGGCAACTATTTTTAACTATTCCAAAAGATTCTGAATTTTTTGTATTTACAGTTGGTTCTGTGTTGGTACTTTTTTCTTTAATTACTATTGCTATGACAAAGATAAAAGAGCCAATTTTAAAACCTTTTGAACAGTATAGTTTTCCAAAACTATACTCTATAGTTCCTTTGGCACTTACAGGAAGTTTTATAGGTGGATTTTTTGTTGGAAGTTTTTTTACAATGCTACCTTTGACTATACTGCATAAATTTGATTCAACAACTATTTTATCAATATTTATGTCTTTAACTTTGATTGGTGGATTAGTTTCTCAGTGGCCTATTGGAAAATTATCAGATAAATATGGAAGAAGAAAGTTGATTGCTTTTTGTGGATTTTTTACAGCTTTTGTCTCTCTTCTTTTTATAATAGTTCCTGAATTAAATAGTTATTACTATATTTTGGCGCTACTTTTAGGAGTGACTATATTTGCTATTTATCCACTTAGTCTTGCAAGAGCAAATGATGTTTTAGATGAAAATAAAGATATGGTTGAGATTAGTCGAGCTTTACTTTTTGCTTATGGTGCTGGAAGCTTTATAGCTCCAATTATTTTAGGTATTATATTTACATTTTTAAACTATGAAGCTATATTTTTTATATATCTAACAATTGGATTTTTTTTAGGATTATACTCTTTATCTAGAAAAAGAGTTGCCGATGATGATATGAGTGTTTTTGTAAACTTCCCTGTTACTTCAGGTCCTGTTGTTGCACAAATGGATCCAAGACATGATTAAAAACATAAACAAAGCTAATGAGCTTATTAAACAAACCGAAAAAGAAGCCTTAGAAATAATCAAAAAAAGAGAATTTATTAAAAGTAAAATTGTTGATAATAGCATAGCAATAGATTTTATTATTGATTGTCTTACTAAAAAAAATATGATGATTTAACTTACAGTGAGAGATTATTTGTAAATGATATCTTTGAAAATGCAACAAAAGAAGATTTAGAAGTATTAAAAAATATATATTTTATTGATATGAAAGATATTAAAGAGATTTTTCTAACTTCGCCATATAGTGATGATAAAATATTTTTAGAGATATTAAAGGAGTATAAATGCAAATAATAATTCATTAAGCTGTAAAGGGTTTTATTTTGAGTTTATGTGAATTCACAACTACTAAAAATAGTTATAAATAATCTTACATCTATCGAAAAACAAAGTTTATCTAAAAAGCAACAAAGGAACTTTTGATTTTAAAATCATATTTGTTGTAAAACTTCCAAAAATTGCACTTCTAAATCTATTATGGCTATATGCTCCCATAGCTATAATATCAGCGTT
>CANRHT010000254.1 GCA_947630465.1 uncultured Pseudomonadaceae bacterium | reverse complement strand
AATATTAGAGCTAATACAGGAATTGGTTCTGATGGAGCTGTTTCACATTAAAAAATCAAAAAGAGAAATTATTTCTCTTTTTGATATAATTTGTTGTTTAATATAATACTGGGGAGATTATAATATGAAAGAGCAAAAAAAATTTATTTCTACAATTCATCCATTTGATAATTTAACATCTGATGAGTTAGATGATTTATTAAGTGAAGTTTCTACTATTAGTTTTGATAAAAATTCAATAGTTCAAGCACAACAAATTAATCCACAGTTTTTGTACTTTGTTTTTGATGGACTTATACAAGAAAAAAGTGATGATGAAGTTTTAAGTGTTTATTCAAAAGGAGAAGTTTTTGATTCTCTTTCACTTATAAAAAATTTTAGTAAAAATAGTTTTGTAGCTATTGAGAACTCTATTTGTTATGCTTTAAAAAAAGAGGCATTTATGCAAATTTTAGGTTCGAATTCAATACTAGAAAACTATTTTTTTCAGTCTATTTCAGACAAACTAAACAATAATATTTTATATGAGAAAAATAAAGATATGGCAAATATTATGCTTGCCAAAGTAAAAGATGCAAAAGTTCATAAAGCTGTAATAACTGATACAAAAAAAACAATATTTGAAGCAGCAAAAATCATAAAACAAGAGAAAATTCCAACACTATTATTAAAAGATGAAGCTGGTGAAATGTATATTGTAACTGATTCAGATTTTAGACAAAAAGTTATTTTAAATAGAATGGATTATGATGATTTGGTTGTAAAAATTGCTTCTAAAGGCTTAATTTATATAAATGAAGATGATTTTTTATTTAATGCTCAACTTCAAATGGCAAAACATGGATTAAAAAGAGTAGTTGTAAAAAATGACCATGATGAGATTGTTGGAATTCTTGATCAAATATCTCTTTCGTCATTTTTTGCAACAAATACTTTTGCAGTTTCAAATCAAATAATTAATGCTGAAACATTAGAAGAGCTAAAAGAGGCTTCACACTCATTTATAAAAATAATTAAATCACTAAATGCAAAAGGTGTAAAAATAGAGTTTATCTCTAAGTTGATAAACCAACTAAACAAAAAACTTCTTGATAAACTATATAAAATTTTAGCACCCAAAGAGCTTATTGGAAAATCTTGTTTAGTTGTAATGGGAAGTGAAGGAAGAGCTGAACAAATACTTAGAACTGATCAAGACAATGCGCTTATTATTTCAGATGATTGCTCTATTAGTGAAGAAAAACTAAGAGAGTTTACTCATCTTTTTACAGAGACTTTAGTTGATTTTGGATTTCCTAGATGTGAAGGAAATATAATGGTTTCAAATCCATATTGGTGCAGAAAACAAAGCGATTTTAAAGAGCTTATTTATGAGTGGGTAAATAGTCCAAGTGGTGATAACTTTATGAATATTGCAATATTTTATGATGCACTTTGTGTATCTGGAGATATTGAAATTATTAAAGAGTTAAAAAATTATCTATTTAAAATATCTTCAAACTCTCAAAGTTTTTATACAAATTTTGCAAGAGTTATAAATAGTTTTGATGTTCCTTTAGGGTTTTTTGATGGTTTTGTATTTAATAGCAAAGATGAAAAACATAAAGATGAGATTGATATAAAAAGAGGTGGTATTTTTATAATTGTTCAAGGAATTAGATCTTTAAGTATTCAAAATAGAGTTCTAAATACAAATACAATAAAAAGAATAAATAGCTTAAAAGAGTTAAAAGTTTTAGATGATGAGAGCGCAAAAGAGTTGATTATGGCATTTAATATTTTAAATAGTTTAAAACTAAAAGCTAGTTTAGAGAAACTTGATAAAAAAGAGAAAATAGATAATTTTGTAAATCCAAATAGATTAACAATTATGGAAAAAGATTTACTAAAAGAGTCTTTTAAAATAGTAAATAAACTAAAAAAACGATTAGAAAATCACTTTAAGCTTAACTATGTTTAGAAATATTTCAAACTATTTTAATAAAAAAAATTTAAAAGATAAAAAATATAGTTTTTTATTTGATAAACCTTTAAAAAATGAGTATGCTTGTTTTGATTGTGAAACAACAGGATTAAATCCACAAATTGATGATATTATCTCTATTGGTGCTGTAATTATAAAAGATAATACAATAGTTTCAAGTAAAAAGTTTGTAAGATATATTAAACCTAAAAACTGCTCTTTAGATGAAAAATCAATCAAAATACACCATATAAGAGAGTGTGATTTAAAAAATGGATGTGAAATAGAGGATGTGATTTTAGATTTTTTAGAGTTTATAGGAAATAGAACTTTAGTTGGATATTTTTTAGATTTTGACAAAAATATGATAAATAAATACCTAAAACCACTATTGGGAATAACTCTACCAAATAGAAGTATAGAGGTATCTGAGATTTATCACGATTTTAAAATTGAGTTAATCCCTCAAAGCTTTGTGGATTTAAAATTTAAAACTATAGTAAATGATTTAGATATTCCAGAATTTGGAAATCATGACTCTTATAATGATGCAATAATGACTGCAATGATATTTTTAAAACTAAAAAATCATCCAAATGTAAAAATAAAATAGATGAATTTATCAAAATTTAAATCAGAAAAAGAGATACTAAAACTCTCTATATTTACCACAATTTTTTTAGCAATTCTTGGTTTGATTTTTGGTCTGCTAGCTAGTTCTGCAACTATTATTTTTGATAGTATTTATGGAATGATAGATGCTTTAATGACTATTTTAGCACTTGTTGTTGCAAAATTAATTACAGCTTCAACTTCAAAAGATATTGTCTCAAATAGACTTGAAAAACATTTTACAATGGGCTTTTGGCACCTTGAACCAATTGTTTTAGGAGTAAATGGAATACTTTTAATAGGTGCTTCAATTTATGCTTTTATAAATGCAATTGATAGTATTTTGCTTGGAGGAAGAGAGATAATATTTTCATATGCAATTATTATAACTGCTATTTCTATTGTAGTTGAGATTACTTTGGGAGTTTTTATAAGAAAAGCAAATAAAGATATTAATTCTGAATTTTTAAAATTAGACTCTATTAGTTGGTTGATTTCAGCTTCCATGTCTTTTGCTTATCTTATAGCTTTTAGTTTTGGATACTTTGTAAAAGATGGAGAGCTTTCTTGGATTACACCATTTATTGACCCATTTATTCTAATTTTTGTATCAATTTTGGTAATTCCAATGCCTTTTAAAACTGTTAAACAAGCACTTGCAGATATTTTGCTTGTAACTCCATCTTCTTTAAAAAATCATGTTGATATTGTTGCAAAAAATAGTGTAAATAAATATGGCTTTGACTCTTTTAGAGCCTATGTTGCAAGAGTTGGAAGAGGAAGACAGATTGAACTTTATTTTATAGTTCCAAAAAGTTGGCCAGCAAAAAAACTTGAAGAGTGGGATATGTTAAGAGATGAGATAGAGAAAGATTTAGGAAAAGAGGATCCAAATCTTTGGCTTACAATAGTTTTCACAACTGATTTTGAGTGGGCTGAATAAAAACTTGTTTAAGTTTAATTTGATATTATTTCTAAAAATTAGTTGTAAATTTTAATATAAAATTAAGTAAAAGGATACATATGTTAGTTTTCGTTTTAAATGCTGGTTCATCATCACTAAAATATCAATTAATTGATATCAAGTCTAAAGAGCTAAAAGCTAGTGGTTTAGTTGAGAGAATCGGTATAGATGGGATTTTAAAACATGAAATTGGAGAGAATAAAAAAATTACTTTTGAACTTCCAATTCCTACACACAAAGAAGCAATTGAATTAGTTCTTAGAATTCTTACAAATGATGAGACAAAGGTTATAAACTCTATTGATGAGATAAAAGCTATTGGACATAGAGTTGTTCATGGTGGAGAGTATTTTAAAGGCTCTGTTATTGTTGATGATGAAGTAATTAGAAAAATTGAAGAACTAATTCCACTTGCTCCTTTGCATAATCCTGCAAATATTTTAGGAGTAAAAATTTGTAAAGATTTAATGCCAAAAGTTCCAAATGTTGTAACTTTTGATACAGCATTTCACCAAACAATGCCAATGGAAAATTTCTTATATGCAGTTCCTTATGCTGATTATACA
>CANRHT010000253.1 GCA_947630465.1 uncultured Pseudomonadaceae bacterium | reverse complement strand
CAAGCATATTACTATAGAAAATTTGCTGCTATGTTTGGAACAAACAATATAGATCATCAAGCTAGAATTTGACATAGCTCAACAGTTGCCGGTGTGGCAAATACATGGGGTTATGGTGCTATGACAAATTCTTTGGGAGATATTCAAAACTCTAAAGCAATTATAATTTTTGGAGCAAATCCAGCGGTTAATCACCCAGTTGGTTTCCAACACTTTTTAAAAGCTAAAGAGAGAAACAATGCAAAGATTATTGTAGTAGATCCAAGATTTACTAAAACTGCTGCAAAAGCAGATTTATATGCACAAATTAGACCAGGTACTGATATTCCATTTATGTATGGAATGTTAAATATCATTTTTGAAAATGGTTGGCATGACAAAAACTTTATTAATGATAGAGTTTATGGTATGGAAGATATTATGGCAGAGGCTAAAAATTGGCCAATTGAAAGAGTTGCTGATGTAACAGGAGTTAAAGCTGATTTAATAGTTCAAATTACAAAACTTTATGCAGCATCAAAACCAGGAACTTTGGTATGGGCTATGGGATTAACTCAACATACAATAGGAACTTCAAATACAAGAATGGCTCCAATTTTACAATTGGCTCTTGGAAATATGGGAGTTGCAGGTGGTGGAACTAATATTTTAAGAGGTCATGATAATGTTCAAGGTGCAACAGACTTTGGTTGTTTATCAGATTCACTTCCAGGATATTATGGTTTAGCTGAAGGTTCATGGAAATATTTTGCTTCTTCTTGGGGAGTTGATTTTGATTGGCTTAAAGGAAGATTTAAAGATCCTTCTTGGATGGGTAAAAATGGATTTACACTTGCACGTTGGTGGGCTGGTGTTTTAGCTGGAAATGAAGGTGAAGATGCTATTCATAATGCTGGAACTAATCTAAAAGCACTTTTTGTAATGGGTAATGGAATTACTTCAACTGCTCAAACAAAAAAAGTAAAAGAGGCTTTAGATAAGTTAGAGTTAGCAGTATTTTGTGACCCATTTGTAAATGAGGGTGCAATTATTACTGATAAACAAAACGATGTTTATATTTTACCAGCAGCAACTCAGTTTGAAACAGCAGGTTCTGTAACTGCAACAAACAGAAGTGGTCAATGGAGATATGAGGTTGTAAAACCTATGTATGAATCAAAACCTGATCAAGAAATCATGTTTGAGTTAGCAAAAAGATTAGGATTTTATGAGCAATTAACGGCTGGAATGCAAAAAGGTAAAGATTTTGTTTGGCCAGAAGATGCAACAAATGAGATAGCTAGAATTATTAAAACTATTGGATTAACTGGATGGAGAGCTGAAAGACTTAAAAAACATACAGATAATTGGCATATGTTTGATGAGATTTCACTAGCTGGTTATGGAGATATGGCTGGAGAATACTATGGTTTACCATGGCCTTGTTGGACAGAAAAACACTCAGGAAGCCCAAATCTTTATGATATTACAAAACCAGTTAAATTTGGTGGTATGGGATTTAGACAAAACTTTGGTTTAGAGCATGAGGGAGTTTCATTATTGTCACCTAAAGGTTCAGCACCAGTTGGTGGTGTTCAAGATGGTGGATATCCTGAAATTACAAAAGAGAATATTGAATCAGTTTTAAAAATTAAATTAACTGAAGATGAAAAAGCTAAAATGGGTGCAAACTGGAAAGTTGATAAATCTAACTTGATAGTTGAAAAATGTATGGAAGCTGGAATTGCTCCTTATGGAAATGCAAAAGCAAGAGCAAAAGTTTGGCAATGGGCTGATCCTATTCCAAAACATAGAGAGCCTTTACATACTCCAAGAACGGATTTAATTAAAGATTATCCAAGTTTTGCAGATAAAAAAGATCACTGGAGAGTTGATACTAGATATATTAGTGAACAGACAAAACAAGATTGGGCAAAAGATTTCCCAACAAACCTTGTAACTGGAAGATTAGTAAATCTAAATGGTGCTGGAGTTGAAAATAGAGCTAGTAAATATTTAGCTAGATTAACACCTGAAATGTTCTGTGATATTAATCCAGATTTAGCAGGAAGACATGGTATTAGAGATGGTTCTATGATGTGGATTCACTCTCCAAATGGAACTAAAATTAAAGTTAAAGCAAAATACTCTTACTCTGTTACACCTGATAGAGTATTCCTACCATTCCATTTTGCTGGAATTATGGAAGGTGTTGATTTAAGCCATAGATATCCAACTGGAACACTACCTTATGCAATAGGTGAGAGTGCAAATACAGTTACTAACTACGGTTATGACATAGTTACACAAATCCCTGAAACAAAAGGTGGTTTATGTAGAGTAGAAAGAGCTTAGGAGAAGTAACATGAGTAATAATAAGATAAATTTTGCAAGAATGAAGTTCTATTGTGATGAAAATAGATGTATTCATTGTGATGGTTGTTCAGTTGCTTGTGCCTCAGCACATGAGTTACCAGTTGAGATTAGTAGAAGAAAAGTTGTAACTGTAAATGAAGGTAAACAAGGAATGGAATTTTCATTGTCTGTTGCTTGTATGCATTGTACAGATGCACCTTGTGAGCAAGTTTGTCCAGTTGATTGTTTCTATATCAGAGAAGATGGTATTGTTTTACATGATAAAAACAAATGTATAGGTTGTTCATACTGTCTATATGCTTGTCCTTTTGGTGCACCACAATTTCCTAGTAATGGAGCTTTTGGTACAAAAGGTGTTATGGATAAATGTACTATGTGTGCTGGTGGTCCTGAAGAGACAAATAGTGAACATGAAAGAGAACTATATGGACAAAATAGAATAGCTGAAGGTAAAGTTCCTGTATGTGCTGCTATGTGTTCAACAAAAGCTCTACTTGTTGGAGATGCTGAATCTGTAGCAAATATATATAGAGAAAGAGTTTTATCTTTCGGTCATGGAACTCAATCAGCACCATTTGGTTGGGATAAAGCATATGGAAAATAAAAGTTTTCTAAGTGAATATAAAGCTTACTTAATAGTAGGCTTTTTGTTCATGCTTTTAACATATTGGTACTTTTGGTTAGCAACAATTGCTGATATAAACTATGTGTACCAATTTTTAATGCAAATGTTAAAAGGAAATTTTACTGGACAAATTGTACCTTTTGATAGTTTAACACAGTATCAACAGATGGAAGTAGGTCTTTTTGGACCTAGATATGATGCAATTGCTCCTGAAGTTATAAGAGCATTTGAAGAGAGACAACATCTTCTTCCTTGGGTATTTTTATTTGAATTTTGTCTGTTTACAATAATGTTTATTGTTGCAAAAGGTAGAAAACAAGCTAAAATCACAAGAGAAAATGAGAAAGTACAAGTTTATTCACTTTTTCAAAGAGTTGTTCTTTTATTAAATATTGTAATTATGATTTATCTGTTTATAACTGGTTTTTCAATAACATTTGGAAACTGGACAGGTGGAGGATATATTCCTAGACTTATGAGAGCTACACATGAAGTTGTTGGTGTTGCTTGGATTCCAGTTTGGTTTATTGTTACAGTTATTGCATTTAAAGATCATAAATACTTTGTAAGACCTAGTTCTAAAATATGGCATAAATTCTTTTTAAGAGGAAAATATGAACCTATGAATAGAATAAACTACTATATGTATGTTGCATTTGGTTTTTTACTTGTATTAAGTGGTTTTATAATATGGTATATGTTTCCAGATGCAGCAACGCATGCACAAACTATTCAGATAAAAAGATTTATTCTATTTATCCATTTTATGGGTAGTGCAATTATTTCGTTCTTTACATTTGAAACAGTGTATTCATACTTTGTTTCAGTAAAAGGTTATATTCCAGGTGTGATAACTGGGAAATTGCCAATTGAGTACTTAGAGCAAATAAGACCAGATGTATTAGAAGAGGATAAAGATTTATTAAAAAGATAGGAAAAGCTTTAGGGCTTTTTCTATTTAAAAAAAGATTTTAAATATGCAAAATTTGCATATTAAGGAAAACTATGGATAATAGCAAATATTTAAAAACCGTAATTATTGACAAACTTATAGAAAATGAAGCCAATATGGTTGAAGACGTGACAATTGAAGAAGCACGTCTAAACCTTTATTTAAATGGAGAAAAAGCTATATCTATGATGACAATCCCAAAAGACCAAGATGCCCATGCAATTGGTTTTTTAATGAGTGAGAATGTAATCTCTTCTATTGCTGACATAGAAGAGCTTACAGTTAGTGCTGATGGATTAAGAGTAGATGTAAAAGCAAAAATAGATGAAAACTCACTACAAAATTTATATAAAGAGAAGACTTTAGTAAGTGGTTGTGGTGGAGGAGTTACTGGAAATATTGAAGGAAGTTTAGAAATCCCATTTAATCAAACTGCTTTTAAAATAAAACCAGAAACTATTTATACTGAAGTTAAAAAGTTTTATCAAGAGAGTGAACTTTATAACTTAACAGGTTGTGTTCATAAAGCTATGATTTATTTGCTTGATGGAACAACTGTAACAGCTGAGGATATTGGAAGACACAACGCTATTGATAAAGCAATTGGAAAGTGTAAACTGCAAGGTCTTGATACAACAAAATCAATTTTGTTTGTAAGTGGAAGATTAAGTTCAGAGATGGTTACAAAAGCTGTGATGCACAAAATTCCAATAGTTGTATCAAGAACAGCACCAACTTATTTGGGTGTTCAAACAGCGCATAAACATGGTCTTACACTTATTGGATTTGCAAGAGGTAAAAAGATGAATCTTTATACTCACAGTGGAAGAATTGATGTCTAGTATTGATGATAAATTAGATTTTAATTTGAGTGATGAGCAAAAAAGAATAGTTTTTGAAAATCTTGATGAGAATAAAAAACTATCTTGTTTAAAGGCATTTAAAGTAGCTAAAAAAATCAAAGTTGAAGCTAAAGATATGAGTGCGATTACAAAATCTTTAGGCATTAAAATAACAGATTGTGAGCTTGGAGTATTTGGCTCTTTAGATTTCTTAGCTAAAGATGAAGAGATTTATAATAGATTAAAAAATAGTTATAAAGAGCAAAGAATTCCTTGTATAGATTTGTGGCAAGAAGCAAAGAGTTCATCTTTAAAAATAGTTGGATCAACTGTTAAAAACTCTGATATTGAAGTAAGTTATTGCCAACTAGGATGTTTTAGAGAAAAAAAAGGGCTTAAAAGTGGAAATCAAAGTTAAAATTTGGATTGAAGATAATAAGCAAAATCTTATTTTTGGAAGTGGAAAAACAGAGATTTTAAAAGAGATTGAAAAAACAGGTTCAATTAGTGATGCTTCAAAAAATTTAAATATGAACTATAAAAAAACTTGGAGTCATATAAAAATCCTTGAAGAGTTTATTGAAGATAGTTTAGTTGTTACAAAAAAAGGAAGAGCTGTTGATAGTGGTTCACAACTAACTACTAAAGCAAAAGAGCTGATAGAACTTTATGAGATTTTAGACAAAGATATAAAAGAGTACTCAAAAAAGAGATTTAATGAACTTTTTTTAAGTGAAGATTTAATAAAAATAAAGGATAAATAAAAGTGTATAAACTAAACTTTTTGCAGTATAAAAATATGCAAAACTTGCATATTAAAGATAGTTTATCTTTGAATATTTTATCAAATAATGAAGATTATATTAGTTTAGAAGATAGTTTAAAAAAAGATTTTGCATTTGAAAGTTTAAACTACTTCTCTTTTTGTAAGAGTGGCTTTTTATCTCTATTACTTCAATTAAATAAACAAGGGAAAATTGCAGTAAGTCTTGGAGAAACTCAAAGTTTAATTGATGCTTGCGAAATTTTTTGCTCTCTTGGATTTGATATTTTATATTTAGATTTAAATAAAGATGGAAGTGTTAATTTAGATAAATTAAAAGATCAAAAAATAGATTTTTTATTTCTGTCATCATATACAGTTGATACTTTTTATAAAAATAGTTTAGAAAATGTAAAAAAACTAACAGATGCAAAAATTATCTCAAATGCAAGTGCCTCTTTTGATAAAAATAGTGATGTTATATATTTTGATTCATATAAACTAACTGGTTTTTCAACAAAATCAATAATACTTTTTAATCAAAATTTATTTGAAGAACAAGCTATTTTTGAAAAAGATGGAATTTCATTAAATAATATTTTTCAATCTTTGAAAAATCAAAAATTTGAAAATAGTATGAAAGAGATTTTTAAAGAAAAATTAGAAAATAGTTTAAAAGATAATATTTATTATTTTATCGACAATAAAAATAACTTAGAATATACACTTCATTTTGCTCTTAAAGGTATAAAAGCAAGAGAGTTAATAAGAACTTTAGCTTTAGATGAAATTTTAATTTCAAATGGAGAAGGGTGTAGTTTAGGTTTATCAAAACCTTCAAGAGTTATTCAAGCTATGGGTTATGATGAACTTACTAGCAGAAATGCAATAACACTTAGTTTTGAAAAAAGCTATTCAATTAGTGAAATAGATAAAATTGTTAATCTTATTTCAAAAAGATATTTACAGATAAAAGTATTAAATAAAGGATAAAAATGTTTGAAAAATTAAACTATTTAGATTTTAATGAAGCAATTAACAAGAGTTTTGAATTGTCAAATACTACTTTAAGTAGTGAATTTATTTCTATAAATTTTGCCATAAATAGAGTTGTAAGTGAAGATATTTTATGTGTAAAAAATCTTCCAGCTTTTGATAACTCTGCTATGGATGGATTTGCTTTTAAAGCAAGTGATGCAGGACAAGCTTTAAAAATAAAAAGAGCTATTTTTGCTGGTGATAAAGATAAAAGTAGTGATGAGTTACTTGAAAAAAATGAGTGTTATAAAATAATGACAGGTGCGAAGGTACCAAAAGATGCTGATACTATTATTGCTATTGAAAACTGTTTAGATGTTACAGAAGATAGTGTAACTATACCTGCTGATATTAAAAAAGGTTCAAACTTAAGATTAGAAGCTGAAGAGTTAAAAAAAGGGGATATTTTAATTAAAAAAGGGGAAAAAATAAACTCTTCACATATTGCTTTACTTGCAAGCCAAGGAGTAGTTATGGTTGAAGTTTATAAGCAAATTTCAATTGCTGTTTTATCAACTGGAAATGAACTTAAAGAGCCATGGCAAAAAGCTTCAAATGAAGAGATATATAACTGCAACTCATTTGCAATTATTGCTCAACTAAATGAAAAAGGTTTTAATGCAACTTATTGTGGAGTTATTCCAGATGATTTAGAAAAATCAATAAATTTTATAAATAGTTTAAAAAAATATGATGTAATTATTACAAGTGGAGGTATCTCTATGGGAGATGCTGATTTTATGGCAGAAGCTTTTTTAAAAAATGGATTAGAAGTAGCTTTTCATGGTGTAAATGTAAAACCAGGTCGTCCTATAATGATGGGGAAAATGGATTCTTCTTTGGTAATTTGTCTTCCTGGAAATCCACTAACAGCAATGGTAAATATAAATCTATTTGTAATTCCAATGTTAAAAAAACTTCAAGGTGAAAATGCTTTTTATCACGGTTATATAAAAGCTATAAACCAAAGTAGTTTTAAAACAAAAAAAGGGAGGGTAAATATAGTTTTAGGAAGAGTTCAAAATGGTAATTTTTATGTTACAGATAACAACAATTATGGTTCTGGAATGATTACAGCTTTTTATAAGAGTAATTCAATTTTGGTAACAAATGCTTCTACTTCAAATATACAATCAGAACAAGAGGTAAAAATTCTTGATTTAAATGGTATTTATTTTGAAGAGAATACAGATATTTTAAATTAAAAATTAGGAGAAAAATATGAAAAAATTGTTAGCAGGTTTAGGTTTTAGCGTAGTAATAGCTAGTGGATTATTTGCAAATAGTTTAATGATGGCAACAACAACAAGTACTGAAGATACAGGATTATTGGATAGTTTAGCCCCAAAATTTAAGCAAGATACAGGAATAGAGTTAAAATGGGTATCAACAGGAACAGGTAAAGCCTTAAAAATGGGTGAAAATTGTGACGTTGATGTTCTTTTGGTTCATGCTCCAGAAGCTGAGAAAAAGTTTGTAGAAGCTGGTTTTGGTAAAGATAGAAAAGAGGTTATGTATAATGACTTTGTTATTGTTGGTTCAAAAAAAGATCCAGCTAAAGTTGAAGGAAAAACTACTCAAGAAGCATTTAAAACAATTAAAGAGAAACAAGCAAACTTTATTAGTAGAGGTGATAAATCAGGAACTCATCAAAAAGAGCTAGAGATGTGGAAAAATGTTAGTGATGTAACACCTGAAAAAGATAAGTGGTATATTCAATCTGGTCAAGGAATGATTATTACACTAAATATGGCTGCTGAAAAAGAAGGGTATACATTAACAGATAGAGGAACTTGGATTAAGTATGAGTCACAAAAAGGTGATTCAAATACAATGAAAATTATTGTTGAAAATGATAATTCACTATTTAATCAATATAGTGTTATTCCTGTAAATAAAGATAAATGTCCAAAAGTTCAAGATGAATTAGCAAAAAAATTCTCTGATTGGCTAGTTAGTGCCGACACACAAAAGTTTATAGGAGATTTTAAACTTTTGAATAAACCACTATTTATACCAAATGCAAAATAATACAAATAGGAAATAGTAAGTAAATATGAGTTTATTAGTAGATGGTTTTAAAGAGGCTATTGAGCTTTTAATTAGTGGAAATGATAGTGTATATTCTGCAATAATTGTTACTATTACAGTTTCTTCTTGGTCAATATTAATTAGTCTAATACTAGGACTTCCTTTGGGATTTTTACTAGGTTATTATCAATTTAAAGGAAAAACGGTAATAAAAACTATTGTAGATACATTTTTGGCATTTCCTACAGTTGTAATAGGACTTCTTGTATATACAACTCTATCACAAGCAGGAGCTTTTGGAGAGTATAATCTACTATTTACTCAAAAAGCAATAATTATAGGGCAGATTTTTTTAGGTTTACCTATAATTATTGCATTAACAGCTGCTCAAGTTGAATCAACAGATAAAAGATTATATCTATCTTTAAAAGGTTTGGGTGCAAAACCATATCAAATTTTATTAACAACTTTAGTTGAAGCTAGATTTGGTCTAATGACAGCAGCAATGACAGCTTATGGAAGAATTATCACTGAAATTGGAATTTCTATGATGGTTGGTGGAAATATAAAATATCATACAAGAACAATTACAACTGCAATTTCACTAGAAACTGGAAAAGGTGAATTTGAAACAGGTATCGCTTTAAGTTTAGTACCTTTTATAG
>CANRHT010000252.1 GCA_947630465.1 uncultured Pseudomonadaceae bacterium | reverse complement strand
CTTTGTGGTAATAAAAACTCATTTACATTTAGATTTATAGTTGCTACGAACTCTTTTTTTCCAAGCCCTTGACCAACTATATGTTTCCCAAAAATTTTATACTCTTTTCCTAAAAAGCTATTTGCTTTTTCTATATCTCCATTTAGTAAAAATTCTCTTATATATCGTGAATGAACTGGAAAATTATTTAGTTTTATTTCAGGTATTACAACCACAACTCCGTCAAAAATATTTTTTAAATCTTGCGTTTTATATGCTCTATTTTTACCAAAACAAAAATCAAAACCAACAACTATTTTTTTTAAGTTTTTAAAATCATTTTTTAACATCTCTATAAAATCAGCTCCATCAAGAGCTTTTATATCTTCCAAATCATAATAAAAAATAGGGTATTTTGTGTACTCTTGTCTATTTTTTTTTGGTGTTAAATTTGCATATCCTGTTTCTATGCTAATAATAGCACCATTGGGATTTAAGTTTTTAAATAACTCTTGATGAGCAATATGCATACCATCAAATCCACCAATTGCAATTGAATCTATACTGTTTTTATCAAAATTACTATTTACTAAAATAGAAGAACTCTTCTTCATTTCCATCTTTTCCTACAAGCTTACTAATGCTGTTATAATTTAATTTCCAATTCAAAGAAAATGCTTTGCTTAAGAAGTTTTCTTTAGCTTTTAAAATCGCATTTTTATCTTTTACTACACCTTTTTTATCTCTTTTTACACCAGTTCCTACTTCAAATTGTGGTTTAAAAAGTATAATTATATTTTTAAAATCTAAAGAGTTTATTGAGTCAATAATCTTTAAAATAGAGATAAAAGATACATCACAAGTTACAATATCAAAGCTAATATCACTTTTAAAATCTCTAATATCGCAGTTTTCAAAAAACTCTATTTTTTTATCTTTTTTAATCTTTTCATGAAGTTGATTGCTTCCAACATCAACACAAACTACTTTTTGAATATCAAATTCTAGTAAAATTTGTGTAAAACCACCTGTGCTACTTCCAATATCAAGAGCTATTTTATCTTTTAAGTTAATCTCATTTTTATTTTTTAGCTCATCTA
Source organism: uncultured Pseudomonadaceae bacterium (assembly GCA_947630465.1). Lineage (GTDB taxonomy): Bacteria > Pseudomonadota > Gammaproteobacteria > Pseudomonadales > Pseudomonadaceae > Denitrificimonas. The sequence goes on along the minus strand of CANRHT010000252.1, from coordinate 3,088 downwards.
AAAAATATTTTAGTTTGTATGCAGCTCTACTTACATAAAAATCCTCTTCAAGAAGTTCTATTTTCATCTTTTCATCAACTAAAAATGAGGCTTTTGATACAATTTTGCCATCAATTTTTACTTTATTTGAAAGAATTAGTTCAAGTGCTTTATTTCTACTTTGAATATCAAAGTTTTTGCTTAAGTATAAATCTAATCTCATATATTTATAAGTATCTTATTTAGATGCTTTTTTAAATTCATCTACAAGTCTTAGCTCTTCGTCTGTTGTAGGTTTTACAAAAGTTTCATTACCACCACTTTTTTGTAAATTCATAATATTTTGAATAGTTTCATTATCTAAATCTACTTTTTTACCTGTAACTTCATAAATAGCAGTTTGTAAATCTTGTTTTAAAGCTTGAATATACTCTTCAGGGCTAAGAGGTGCTTGTCCTGATTCGGCTCTTTGTTTTTGTAACTCTTCTAAAAGCTCTTTAATTCTCTCTAACTCTTCTTTTGTAAATCCAGTTTTAGAAACAAACTCTAAATCACCTAAAAGTTCAGTTGTCTCTTTTTTTTCAGCTTTATCTTTTTCTTGATTTTCTAAAAAAATATCAAATCTATCTTTTTGTTCCTCGCTTAGTGAACTGTTTGTATTTAGATTTGAATTTAAAATTGAATTTGTATTATTTGAAATTTCCATAAAAAGACCTTTTAATCTAAACATTTAATATAAAATTTTGAAAAATTATAACAATATTAACTTAAAGTAAATAAACTCTCAAAAGTCAAAATTTATACCAAATGTTATAAAATCTACAAATGAAATTTGTACAAAAAGAGTTTACAGCAACACTAGAAGAGAAAAAATCAAAATTTTTAGCTTTTTTAGTTCCATATAAAGATTTTGATAAAACAATGCAAAGATTAAGAAGTGAGCATCCAAAAGCTGTTCATTTTGTATATGCTTATAGATATTTAAATGAGTTTGAACAAATTGTTGAAAATAGTAGTGATGATGGAGAACCACGAGGAACAAGTGGAAAACCAACTTTGGCTGTTTTAAGTGGTGCTGGTATTATAAATAGCGCAGCAATAATAGTTCGATATTTTGGTGGAATAAAACTAGGAACTGGTGGATTAGTTCGAGCTTATGGTGGTTCTTTAAATGAAGTTATAAAAATTGCAGAATTTTTTGAGTATAAGAAACTAGAGAATCATATATTAGAGTGTGAATATAGTTCTTTAGGACAGCTTGAGTACATTTTAAACCAAAATAGTATAAAAATTATAAATAAAGATTTTTTAAATATTATAAAAATAACAATCCAAATTACAAAAGATGAATTTGATACTTTAAAATCTTTACTTCCAAGAGAAATTAAGATACTATAAAAAACTTATCATATTATTTCTAGGGGTAGCAAATGAAATGGTTTTTAAATCTCTTTTTTCTTTTATTCTTTTCTGTACAAAGCTTTGCCAATGATTATATAGATGTAAATTTTACAAATTTAAAACTGGATGAATTTATAAAAGTAGTTTCAAAAGTTAGTAATAAAAATATTCTTGTAAGTGAACCTTTGGATATAAATTTAAACTTTGTATCAAATAAAAAAATCAAAAAAGATGATTTACTTACAATTTTAAAAACTATTTTAGATGAGCATAATTATATTTTGGAACAAAAAGGTGATTTTTTAAAAATTAGTAAAAAAATACCACCAAAAAAAGAAAATTCTATCTCAAAAGTTTATGAATTAAGAAATATTGATGCAGAAAATATAGCTAAGATATTGGAAAATATTATTGAAAAAAATAGTTATGAAGAGGGTGAAAAACCAAATATTTCATTTGCACAAGAGACAAATTCAATTGTTTTAACAGGTCAAAAAGATATTTTAGAGCCACTTTTTAATCTTTTAAAAGATTTAGATAAACAAAAAGAGCAAGTGTATATTCAAGCAAAAATTATAGAGGTAAACAATGAACTTGTAAATAAAATAGGTTTATCTTATGGAATTTTAAAAGCAGATAGCTCAAGTGATGGAATTATGGCAATATCAACAAACTTAAATGGTGGCTCAAAAAGTATTGAAGATGCTTCAACACTTTTAGGTATAGATGTAAAAAAATTAAATTTAAAATCAGGACTTGCTTTGGGTGCAAGTTTAAATCTTTTAAAACAGCAAGGAGCTTTGGATATTGTTTCTGAACCATCAATTTTGGCTTTAAATAACAAAGAGAGTTTTATATATGTTGGAGAAAAAATCTCTATGCAAACTTCAAGTAGTGTAACAGATGGTGGAACCCAAAGAACAAACTATGAAAGAGAAGATATAGGATTGACTTTAAAAGTAAAACCTAGAGTTTCAAGTGACACAAAACTTACTTTAGAGATTAATACACTTTTGGAGAATTTAAAAGTAAGATCAGTTGGAGTTAGTAATCCTGATACTCTTAAAAAAGAGATAAATACAACAGCAATTTTAAGTAATGGAGAGAGTGTAATAATAGGTGGGTTAATTGAAAATAAAAATGAGATTGTAGAAGAAAAAGTACCAGTTTTGGGAGATATTCCAGTTTTAGGAGGACTTTTTAAAAATGAGTCAAATCTAAATAGAAAAAATAATCTAGTAATAATTGTAACTCCATATATTATTCAAAAAAATCAAGATATTACATATATAAGAGATAAATTAACAAAGTTAAAAGCACTAGAAGAGAGATATTTAGAAGAGAGTTTGAGTGATTTAAAAGTTGAATTAAAATCAAAAAATGAGAACAAAATAGAAGATACACAAGCTTTACAAGAAAAAAAGTTTAAAGATTTTTTTGAGCAACAGTGATTTTTAGCTTATTTTGATAAAATCAGCAAAAAAATTAAGGAAAATAAGATAAAAAAGTTTAAAAAAGTTCATATAGAACTTACAAATATTTGTAATCTAAAATGCTCTTTTTGCCCACCAAAACTATTTCCAAATAAAATTATGGATTTAAATACTTTTGATAGATTAAATTTTGAGCTAAAAGATATTACAAATGAGTTAGCATACCATATTGTTGGTGACCCTTTGGTTTTGACAAATTTAAGTGAATATTTAAA
>CANRHT010000251.1 GCA_947630465.1 uncultured Pseudomonadaceae bacterium | reverse complement strand
CAGGACAATAGAAATCTCCCACAAGCCTTAGACATTGCATTTAACTTAATGTAGCTTATGTTTTTTATTTAGCTATATCTATTGGCAATATCTAAAATAAGAAAATCCCAAGATCAGACAGCGATCACATGTTCTATGTTTATCTGAAATTATCTTTATTGCAGTTTGGTATAAAAACTCTCAGCTCCATTATTTCAAACCCTTTTATGACATGATAAAACGCCTTTATTCGGAGCTTTTTAAAGGCTTGCTGTCTTATCAGCGCATTGTTTATCTGATCAACCAGCATCAATTGGCACTTCAGGCATTGCATATTTCTTTAACTTCCGACACTCAAACAGAATATGCTTGTGTGGATTCTACAACTTTACCCATGTGTAAAAATTAGCGTATTCAACGTCATAAATCTTTAAAACAGATTATTACGCACTCGAAAAGCTCAAGAGGTCGGCTTTATATCTGTTAGATTAGATGTTTTGGTAGGTGCTTAAGGTTACTTTATTGCAAGCTAACTCTTGAATGGATATACCTTACATGTAGGAGGGCTGCCTAAGGGAACTTGAGGGTGACATAGTCACATGATCAGGAAAGCAAGATATTGAATTAATTGGGTATCATCGAAAGAATATGCAACGATTGGAAGCAATCGGAGCATGAAGTCATGCTAAGACAAAGTAATAAAATACAGACCATATTTCGATTATTGAAATAATAATACAATCTAGTAGCAGTCGTTATCGCTCCATTTTAGGTTATTTTACTAGGATGTATGCTTCGTTATGTACTTATCAAATCTCTCATAAAAATAAGCCTCAATTTATAAACATATGAAAATGGGCTTATCCATGATATGGGTTTGAGTATGAGATTCAAACGAAATCATTCACTATATGTTATTTTTTTATTACAAATATTGATATAATTGTCACATATATTAAATATAAGGTTACAGAGGGCACACATTGTGAGTTTTTTAGCTGTTGCAGAATTTTTACAAGGGTATTTTATTATTCCTGTTTCAATGGTGGTTTTTGTGTGCATAGTGACCACATTTTTTGTAAAACAATATTGGCTACCTGCAAAAAAATTAGCAGCAGAATTTGATCAAATTATTAGTGACGCCCAAAATATAAATCACTTACAGTTAAAAAAGAATGAATTAGATACATTTTTTGCCAACAACTTAGCACTACAGCATGCTTGGGAAAATTATAAAACTTCTTTACATGATGTCAAAGAAGAAATTGATGGAGAGCTAAGAACAGTTGCTTCTAGATCTACTACATCAAGTGAATTCTTTTTCTCTCAGATGGCAATTATTGATACTCCTTTGAAAGTTGATTTTTATAAACATGTACCCGGTATAGTGACCGGTGTAGGGATTATTGCAACTTTTATTGGTCTATTGTTCGGCTTGTTGGCTTTCGATCCTGCAGGTGATCCAGCTAAAGTACAAAGTAGTTTGGCTTTACTTTTGGGTGGTGTTGGTGAGGCATTTATGGCTTCAGGTATCGCTATTGCGACAGCTATGCTTATTACATGGAAAGAAAAGTATTGGTTAAGAGAGTGCTACGCTAAATTAGAGCAATTGACCAATACAATTGATATGAAATTCGAGCCTGATGAAACAGGTGAAGAGTACTTATCACAATTACTAAAATCATCACAAGCCAACGAGACTAATGCACGTCAATTAAAAGATAGTCTAGTCAATGATTTAAAAGCGATGATGACAAATTTAGTCGAAGAGAATAAGAAGAACCAACTGGCTTTTGCAGCACAGCTTACGGAGAGTTACGCTAAAACTAGCCAAGACATGGCAACGCAGATTGGGCAATCTATTACTGATACATTACAAGCTCCATTAGATAAAATTGCTTCAAGTGTTCAACAAGTGAGTGGAGATAATAGTTCAGCTGTACAAGACTTAATGACAGATGTACTCACTGCCTTTATGGCCAAACTGGAATCTACATTTGGCACACAGATGCACGGTATGAGTGAAATGATGACTCAATCTGTTTTGGCAATGAAAGAAATGCAATCAGGGTTTAATCAGCTTATTACAGATATGAAACTCAACAATGAGAGTTCTACAAAAGCTTTAGAAATCCAAATGACTAAGATGATTGAAGATATTCAACATAAACAAACAGCAATGTCTGAACAAATGAATAGTATGGTTGATCAACTTGCTCAAGGGGCTGTGCAAATTGGTGAGCAAGGACAATATGCCATTGAACAGCTAAATGGAAAAGTCTCGGAACTTATAGCCGGTATGGGACAAACGATGACTGGTGTGATGCATGACATGAGTCAGCAACGGATCGCTCAAGATAACTTGATTGTTGAAAATCAGCAAAAGCTTCATCAACAGTCTGCTCAACTTATGGATAACTTAGGGGCAGAGATTAAGGAGCTGATTGTACATAGTCAGAATGCAGTTGAAACACATAAGCAGAATATTCAAAAATTAAGTCAAGTCACCACAGACAGTATTAGTGGTATGAATAATGGCGCTGAAAAAATGCGTCTTGCTTCAGAACAATTTAATACAGCAGGTGGTGCTTTAGTTACTGTAACGGATAAAACAACACAATTGATTTCTGAGGTTACGCAGACATCTTCTCATTTAACGAATGCTGGCAGCAGTTTAATGACGCTGCTTCAAGAATATAAACTTTCACAAGATAATGTTAATAAAGCAATTAGCACACTTGAAGGCTTGATTCAAAAAGCGCAATCAGAGGCTGGAATGAGTTCTCAGATGCTGAAAGATATGCATGAAATGACCCATGCATTAGGTCAAGTCAAGCAGGATATGCAAGGCTACCTTGCGCAAGTAAGCGATGTGTTAGTTAAAAGCTTTGAGAGTTTTGGAGACTCAGTTGAGACAAGCCTGAATCATTCATTGGCAAGTTATGATAATAGCTTGGCGCAAGCGGTATCGCGTCTTTCTGATGGTGTAAGCGGCTTGGGTGAAGTTGTAGAGGATCTAGAAGAGTTAGCTAAGCGAAAAACAGCTTAAATTGGAGTAATGACAGATGTTAGGTAATCGTTACTCTAAACCATCTCGTGGTAAGGATGAAGGAGAGAAACCTTTTTGGATTTCATTTGCTGATCTCATGACAGCATTAATGACTCTCTTTTTGGTGGTTATGGCGGTTTCTCTTATGATTGTAACTAAAAAAATTAATGAGGCGACACAAGCTGAAGATCAACGCAAAGCAGAAATTCTAGATATTTGTCAGAATATTCAAAAAAGTGCAAAGCTCAAAGACGCGGGTATCGAAGTTGATTGTAAGAATAATCGTATCAATTTTGGTGAAGCGGGACGGTTTGCTCATAATGACTATCGTTTAAATGAGATTGGTAAACGTCGTCTCGATACAATTGTTCCTATTATTCTAGAAGAAGCAAATAATCCTAAAGGAGAGAAATGGTTTAAACAAATTGTTATTGAAGGTTTTACGGATACAGATGGTTCATATCTATATAATTTAAACTTAAGTTTACGTCGTTCTGAATGGGTGATGTGTAGTTTACTCGATCCAAAATTTAGTTCAGGACTATCTTTAACTGAAACGCAAAAGAATCAGGTCAAACAACTTTTTTTAGCCGGTGGGGTATCTTTTAATGCTGCTAAAGACAGTAAAGAAGCTTCTCGCCGTGTTGAATTAAGAATGCAATTTTATGGTTTAAAAGAAAAGGAAAATGCAGATCCACAACCTCATTTTGTTTCGGCACCGATTGAAACATGCCAGCTAGCACGGTGATATAGATGAGTATTGAAGATTTAAAGTCGCGCCTACAGACATATACAGAAAATGCTAATACTCATACTTCATATAGTAAATTTCTTGAACCGAAGCATTTAAAAAAGGCCCTACAAATTGTTGAACAAAAAATAGAAGATTTAGAAACGGGTGAAACTAATTCTTCTAAGATTTACAGAACGATTTCGCGCTTTAATGAGTCTGGTTTTAGCCAATTTACTCGGCGTGATTGGAAGAATATTACTTGGGGATTAAGCAAGATTTTTCCTGACATGCAAGAAAAGTTAATCGCTCAAGATTTAGGAGGAAAGGTACTTTCTCATTTGCAAAGAGCAGATTTAGAGTTAATCAGTATCGTGTACTTTCCTTTACTGTATAGCTATTTTGCTTTGGATAAAAACGAAAAAGCTGAACAAAAGGAAAAATGGATTCAAATTAGAGAAATACTGATATTCAAGAAATCTGATATTTTAAAACTCTCAAAGGGAAGTAAAAAATGGATGCATACCCTTGTTGATCATGCTGAAATTTTATCAGATAACCCAACAAGAGAGTTTGTACAACGCTTTATAGAAAATGAAGACACAACGCTCATTCAAGAAGAGCTCAGTAGCTTAAAGATTGCAGCACATAGTTGGTTTTGGGATGATTTGATTGAGGCATCGATTAAAGCGATTCAGAACATGAACCAGACTGAGTACTTTAATAAAATTGCTCGATTTATAAAGCTCGCTGAAAAGCAACATTTATATACGACTGATATTCTAATTGCTTTGTTGCAGCGTTATGAAAAGACGACTGAACGCCATAAACCTCACGAAGAATTGAAAAATTTAGCACTCAATCATTGGGGAAATCCTCAATATGATTCATCAGCAGGTTGGCGGAATGTAAATGCTGAGACAAAAAAAATGGTGGTGCAATGGTTTGTACGTGCCGATCTTGAAGCATTTTTCACCTTATTTAGTTCCACAGCTGACACTAATCGCTTTAACTATTGGATTAAATTTATTGATCAAATTTCATTTTCACAAATTTTCTTAGGATTAGGATCTTTACGATCGCAACAACAGCAACACAAAGAATTTCGTAGTAAGAATCAAGGACGTTTGAAGGAATTAACGGGTTCAACAAACTCAAATAACGCATTTTTATTAAAAATTAATAACATCTATGTTGTGGACTTTTCAGATACAGGAAATGCTTGTTATGCTTACAGTAAATTACCTTATAACGATATTGGTGTGGAGGTAAAAGTAAGTGATTTAAAAAATAAAAACATTGTTTTGTTTAGAGGAAAGACGGGTGAGCGGATTGCTTTAAGTCATCAGGGTGATTGGGTAACTAAATTTGATGAGCAACTTAATCGGTTGGGTATTTCTGTGAAGGAAAAAAAACTTAATAATAGATCTTATTATAGTAGGTAGTATGGTGTTATGAAATTAGCATTTTGGAAAAAAAAGAAGACCATTGAGCCTGCTGAGGAAGAAGGTTTTAAATCTGATTCAAAACCTTTTTCTTACAATGAGTTAGGGATTACTTTTCCAGTATCAAAAAATACTAAGACAGATGCTGATTTTTACTGGGAAAGTCTAGAAGAGGAAGCATTAGCATATCTAATTGATGATTATTATGTCCTGCCTTGGGAAGAGCTGTTTAATATTATCAGCGATGAAGAACATCAAGCTGTGATAGGTTTACTTAACTTACCTATTCAAAAGCATATGCGTCCTATCATCAGAAGTGAAGGCGGGCTAAGTGACACAAACTTCAAGATTATTTTAGAGGGGTGGCTGGATGAAAACAGTCAAAAGCTTAAAGTTCATGCTGAACGCTTAGGCGCTATTTTAACGATTAATGGTATTCCTTATTTACTAAATCAATATACTTTCCAACTGGTTGAACAATTAAAAGAGTTCGCCCGTTTAGATCATAAAGATAGAGTAATTAACCAAAAATATTGGGCAAAAATTAGAAGCCTGGCTATCAAAGCTCAAGCAAATTTAGATGACTTCCTCAAAAAAACCATAGTACTTGCCCCAGAGAAATTACAATTAAATTTGCGGAAGAATTTAATCAGTCACGAATCAATTGTAGAAGTACAACCTGAATTTGATGAGGCACCTTCAAACTGGTTACAAACTTTTGACCAATATAAAAGCGTTCAGGATCAATATAGTATCAGTTTACCTGACGGTGGGATTGCACATGTAATTATTCCACCCGAAGTGAAACACGTTCTGAATGAAATTAAAAAAATGCCAAATAGACGTGTTTCTGGTGAAAGAGCACATGCATTTTTGCATAATCCATTTGCACAATTAGGGGATGATGCTGTCGAGGTTGTTTCTGCGGAAAGTTTTGAAGAATCAAAACAACAAGCAGAAATCTATACATATACATTACGATTAAATAAAAAATATAATGAGCTTGGTCATTATATATCTGCAAACTTAGAACTTTTGGAAAATTCTGAGCGTGAACAAAATGCAATTGAATTAAGTTTGATGAATTATGAGCAAACATTATATTTTATCCAGGCTTATGAAAGCGAAACGCCATTCTTTGTATGGGCAGGCTACGAAATAGAGCGTTCTCAGTACTTAGACCAAGAAATTAAAAGCCTTAAAAATGATTTAGATGACATACAAAAGTATGAAGATGAACTTCAGGCAAAGAAAGTTCTAGATTTAGCAAATTACAGTGATCGTGTCATAGGAATTGGTGAAGCTGAAAAACTAAATTCAGAATTTATTCAGAGAGATACTGGTGAGTCAGACTGGTTGCCTCAGCATTTAATAGATTTTAAAGAACAATTCCAAGGCGACAGTGCTTCAGAGCAGATAGAATCATTAGAAAGAGCTCTACAGCAAGCATTAGAGGATGACGCAGATCATGTCAATCTTCCGGGTATGGATGAACCTATATCATTGCAAAATGCACAGAAATTACTTGATCAATGGCGTTTAGATGAAGAAGATCAGCGCGATGATCAACAAAAAGACGCTATAAATAAGGAAGATATAAAGAAAAAAGATACATTATTGATTGCAAATAATATTGATGAAGCAGAGTTTACAAAACAACGCGCCAATCAATTAATCTTTAATCATAACGATCAGGTTAAACCTAGATTGCCATCTAGCTTTAGAAGTAGTGAATATGCTTTAAAGGAACATCAATCCTATGGTGTTGCATGGTTACAGAATCTCCATCAATATGCACCAGATCAAGTTGGGGGGTGTTTATTAGCTGATGATATGGGCTTAGGTAAGACTTTACAACTATTGTGCTTTATTGGGGAATACCTTGAAAATACGCCAAATAAAAAGCCTGTTCTGGTCGTTGCTCCTGTTTCATTATTAGAAAACTGGGAGGCTGAAGCGAACCGATTCTTTAGTCGTCAGTTTCCAAAAATATTAAGTTTATATGGTGAGCAGTTAAAAGAACGGAAAATTCCGAAACATCTTATTTCAGCACAGCTTCGTGAAAATCACGGTATATCAAACTTATTAATCGAAAATTGGCGAGAAGGGGCAGATATTGTATTAACAACATACGAAACGATGCGTGATCTAGAATTTTCTTTGGCTCGGGAAGATTGGAGCATCATAGTCTGTGATGAAGCACAAAAAATTAAAGTGCCAACAGCAATGGTCACCAAGGCAGCTAAGGCACAAAAAGCAGATTTTAAAATTGCATGTACAGGTACACCTGTAGAAAATTCTTTAACTGATCTTTGGTGTTTATTTGATTTCATACAAGAAAATTTACTTGGTCCTTTAAACGAATTTGGTAAAAATTACCGTAGACCTATAGAAAAGTCAGATGATGCATCTGCATTATTAAAATTGCGTGAACTTATCGCTCCGCAAGTCCTAAGACGAATGAAACATGATGTTGCGGACTTACCTGAGAAAATAGAAGTGACGCAATGTAAAAATATTCCGATCAGTATGTTACAGCGTCAACTTTATATTAATGTAGTTAACAAATTTAGGATGAATGCTTCTGATGGAAAACCTGGAGCAATGTTAGCTTCACTCCATAATATGCGTATGATTTGTGCCCATCCTTTGTTCGCTGATTCAAAGGCTCAGTTAAGGGATTCGCCTAAAGTAGAGTGGTTGGTACAAACATTAGAATCAATTAAAGCAAGAGATGAAAAAGTTATTATTTTCACTGAATTTAGAGAAATTCAAATCTTTTTGAAACGTTTAATTATGGAAAGATTTGGTCTAGATGTAACTACTGTAAATGGTGATTCTAATACAAGTAGTCGCAAAGGTTTGACCCGCCAGAATCTTATTGATAGATTTCAGGCTAAATCAGGTTTTAATATTATTATTCTGTCAACTACAGCAGTCGGCTTTGGTGTGAACATTCAACGTGCTAATCACGTTATTCACTATACAAGAAGCTGGAATCCTGCAAAAGAAGATCAAGCAACAGATCGTGCTTACCGTATAGGACAAGAAAAAGAGGTATTGGTTTATTATCCAACAGTAACAGCAAATGATTTTGATACTTTTGAAGTAAAGCTAGACCGATTATTGTCGAGTAAACGCTCCTTGGCAGATGATATGCTTCAGCCTCAGAGTGATGTTCAACATGAGTTGGCATCGTTATTGAACTAAACTTTAAGGATACTATTTAGAGAGAAATATGACTGGTACTATCGTCAATTGCTAGTCATATTTTGAAAAAACCTGCTATAGCTTCATAAAATACTCTTATTAAAAATCCTTAAGATATACTTGAATTACTTAAATCCCGCCAAAACCCTACTATTTTTGCCACAATTTTAAATGATCCCGTTAATGGTATTGTTTGTTGTGGCCATTTTTCATTTAAAACCTGCAAAAACATACCATCAGTTTCTATGACTAAGCGTTTAAATAAGGCCTCTTGATGATCTTTGGTTTGCAAAATCACAAAATCGCCTGTCTTAAGGAGCACTGATTCTAGATCAGTAGTGACGTACAGGTAATCATGTGGACGGAATTCTGGCAGCATAGATTCGCCTAAAACTTCTAAGGCATAACAATCCTTGATCATATTGGGATGGGCTGCTAGCCAATTTTTATGATTTGCGTTGATATTTTTTAATGAGTCTTTTTGATTGGCCTGTTGCCAAGATAAAACAGGAATCAAATGATCAGTAGGTTGAGTATTTGATTGCTTTTCATCAGTAGATTTCATCACTCCTATGCCAGATAAGAGCCATTCTGCATTTACATTTAAAAAGTCAGAAATTAGAGGAATCTTAGATGTTTCAGGGATAGCCTCACCTTTTAGCCATTTTCCAGCCCCTTTGTCAGAGATACCAAAAGTCTGACTTAAAATTCGAGCACGTCCACGTAAGGGTAGTTGTGCATTGTCCATTGCCATATGAAGGCGTTTAGAAAAATCATTTTTAACTTTTTCTGTTTTGAGATTCATAGGCTTAGGTAATGAACTGAAAGTTCAATTCTATTCGCTATTGAAGGAACTTTCAGTTTCTGTTAAATTGAACCAATAGTTCAACTTGGTGCTATTTTATGGCAGAAACAGTTAAACATGTAATTCTCGATGCAGGTGGGGTAGCTAAAGTGGCTCAGGCTGTAAATCTAACAGAAAGGGCTGTTTATAAATGGATTCAAAAAAATGCATTACCACGTTCTGAATATACGGGAGAAAGTGATTACGCCAGTGTAATTGCTAAGCTAAATACAAAACTTTCGAAGGAGGAAATATTAGAGCTTTGTCGCCCTATTAGTCGAAAACGTAATTCAATATTTTAAATAGAAAAAAGCCCGATGGTTCAGATCAGGCTTTTTTAGGAACTCAAACGACAGAGGTTTGAATATGCAAAGAAAATTATCACAGTTGCGTGTAAATGGCAATACGCTTCGTGCTGCTCAAAATATGCAGGAGCAAGACAATCCCCAAGCTATAGCATTTTCTCGTTGGCTTAAAGCAAGTGAGGTGAAGCGATGAGCTTAGATGCAACCAATTGGGCATGGAAACTTGAACTCAATGAAAAGCCAGGGGGTAGCCGTAAACCCTTAAAACGTTTATTGCTGCTGTCATTAGCAGACCGTGCTGGTGAAGACCATTGCTGTTACCCAAGTATGGCACGTTTAGAGCGAGATACCGGCCTTGAACGTAAAACCGTTCTTAAGATTATTGCTGAGTTGCTTGAAGAAGGATTAATCGAAGATACCGGTGAACGTAAAGGGACTACGAAACGGGTTAAAGTCTACCGTTTAATGGGCATTTACGGGCGAGAAATGATGCCAAATCCGGCACCATTATCTCCAATCAATGGTACCAACAACGGCACGACTAATCATGCCAACAACGGGACTTTGAATAGTGCCGTCAACGGTACACAGAATCTCCCAAAGAATCTTTCAGAAGAATCTAAATATAAAAATACCTGGCTCGATGTTGAAAAACTTGAAACAGAAATATTTTTGGCGAATGATCAGATCTCATTTCAAGCCCTGATCACGGCGCCATGGTTTGAAAGAGAACGCCGTGCTTTTGAGATTTACAATCAAGATCGCCTTAGCAATGCCAATTTGATGCTTTATCACTTTGCTGATTGGCTCATCCATGCTTACAGCCACAAATACAACAAGCCTCATCCATCTCAGCCCACGACGGATCAACCCAAACGATCAGGCTCGACACAGATGAGTACCAAGCAAATCCATTATTTTGCCCAAAAATTGGCACAGCATACGGGTTTTGCCTGTTGTTATGCCGAGGTTGGTGAAAGCTTAGCGGGCTTTAGTTCTCGAATTGCCAAGTTGTTAAAAGACCCAAAGCAACAACAGGCTTGGCAAAGTTATCTCAGCGATGTGGGTTTTCAGGCTCAATCTATAGCTTCAACTTCACCCATGTAATTTGATTTTCAACCAACTTTATTAACTTCACGTCCTTCATATGCCCATTTTCATGGGTAGGGGGACACTTGACTTAAAAAAGGAATATCACATGACACAAACCATGTTACTCAAAAACATGCTGCAACGTTCGCCAATGATTGCTTATCCTGAGCAAAGCCTACTAGAACGTGATGATTTTGATATCACTTTAGCTGATTTTGCACAAAGCGATATCATCAATAAGCTTTATAAAGCCGACAACCAACGTTCTACAGAATATTGGAGTCTGCGTGACATTATTCGTTTTATTATGTTATGTACCCAAGATCCGAACACTTGGCTGACATTTTTATATTGGAAAGATCAAAACGGTGCCATGTACTTGATTGATGGTGGTCATCGTTTATCGAGTCTTTATGCATGGATTAAGCGCTATTTTGTGGATGAGCAAGTCAGCAATGCACCGAAGTTTAGCGCAACCCAAAAAGAAGAATTACGCAAAATTCGTAAAGCATTGGGGAAATATGCCGACTTTCAAAACATCTTAAACAGTGATCTCGAAGAGCTACAACAGGCCAAGTACAACATCCAACACCTAAAAATGCGTTTTGTGCAGGTCGTGGGTTCACCAGAAGATGCCCGTCGGGTCTTTGAAAGTATTAACTCTGATACCAAAAGTTTGGACAAAAACGAAGCCTACCATTTAAGCCATCGTGGTACACCGCGTTATTATGTGGCTTCCGCATGCTGTTATCTAGATGACAACAAAAGTACGCTGATGTTGTTAGGGAGCTCACTTGAAAATGAAATGATTGAACTAGGTGAAAAGATTCATCATCTCATTTTCCGACATATGCTGTTAGATACCTATATGACGCATGGAAAGCGTATTGGTGTTGTGTATGAGCTGTTTAATATTTTGACCAAAGATGATGCACAAACCTATGTATCAGGGGCAAGTATAGCCAATGAAGTCTTACATCATTTACAACGACTCTATGCGGTACTGACACGGATGATGACCTCACCCTATGATCCGCATTTAGTGAGTTTAGGTTTACATCCGCAGCTTTACTTTTTCAAAGATACACGTCTGCAAATTACCTCATTCTTAGCATGGTTTAGCATTATGTCAGAGATTCATGATCAGCGTAAATTGCGTGAATTCACGGCGATCCGCTGTACGGTAGAAAATTTAATTGCCAATTTCCCCATCATGATTACTGAAACCATTGGGAAATATGGTAGTGGTGTAAAAGGACATGAACGTTTACAACTGGTGTATTTGGCTTTTATTGAAGTGGCCAAACGCATTGATGTGAATACCAACGATACGCAAACCATGAACACCATCGTTATGGCATTTTCGAAAAGCTTTCCTTACATTAATTTTAGTGAATTCTTTCAACAAAATTTTGAGCCCAATTATGATGAGGCTTTGGTGGGTGAAGTATCGAGCTATATCTTAAATTTAATGCCTTCGACACGAAAACATGCCACACCTTTTTCAAGTTTTACTAAAGCTTTAATTCAGCAAAAGATTAAAGTGGCGCGACATAACTTTTGTGAAGTCTGTGATGGCCTGCTGCATTTAGACAGTATTGAGTATGATCATATTATTGCACGCTCAGTTGGAGGACCGAGTGATGTTGAAAATGGCACCTTACTTCATCCTTACTGTAATCGTTTTAAATCAGATCGAGAGCTCGAAGAGGCGCGTGCCGATTTATTTGGATAAAAACTGATGGGATCGCTTGATCACTGTTAAAAGTGGTCAAGCTCTATCTTGAAGTGGATTATTTAATTATGAAGCTTAAAGTTACTTGGTCTTAATCTCCATGTAACGTAAAATACATTTATAAATCATGGATTAAAAAAAGATTGCATCACGATTCATGATTGTATCTCAGGGTAAGCGAGATGGGTGCAATAAAGAGATTGAAAAAACATGAGGGTAATCAGGATGTTAGATTGGTAACAGTGGGAAGATGAAAATTGTTATAAAATTCAATATATTGTCAGATATGAGGAAAAATTTGTAGACGAAATACTCAGCCAAATCCCTGATATCACCCCCTAATGACGTGATTGCCCAATACCCATTTAAGGACAGTCAAGGTGGCAACCGCTATATTGACTTTATGATGATTTATGCAGGATTTAGATCGCAATATTTCGCAATACGTTTATTCAGGGTCTAAGCCATGCAAAATGGCGGCGCAAGGTGAAGCTGTAATTGGCGTTTCATTTGGCTACGCAGGCTTCAAGCTGAAAGCACAAGGTGCACCTTTAGCTTTAATTCATCTAAAAGAGGGATTGGGTTGGGAAATGGAAGCTTATGCGATTGTCAAAGCAACCTCAAATTTAAGCAGTACACAAAAATAATTAAGAAACTATAAAACTTACCGAGATAAGATTTATATATAACAAAAAGATATAAATTTTACATCTAAGTTAAGTGATCAAAAAAATTATATAAAAATTAAAAGAAAAGAAAGATAAGCCTAAATCCATGTCTGAATGTAGGCCTATCTGGTAGATCACTTAGAGAATTTCTTTACGTAATTGTTCTGGTGATTTGCTTGACAATAGACCCGGCGCTACATCAAATGCAGTTTTAGCACCGTACTGTTGCATTTGGTTCATGCGGTAGCACGCACGTGCATAAGCCACCAAAATACTTGCAGTAAATTCAGGGTTGCTGTCTAACTTTAAGGCAAACTCAATCACTTGAGATTGTTCATCACTGGTGTTACCACTGCGAATCACAAAACCGCCGTGTGGCATGCTTTGGTGATCTTGCGCCAATGTTGCTTCATCAATGAAGTTGACTGTGGTGTCGTAGTCAGCGAAGTAATCAGGCATAGTGACAATGGCCTGTTCAACGGCTTTAGCATCTGCGCCTTCTTTTAAGACCACATAGCATTCACGTGTGTGTTTATCTTTGGTGCCAAGTACCGGACGTGCACCGCTACGCACTTGTTCAATCGCATCTGTAGATGGAATGGTGTATTGCACGCCTGCTTTGACACCCTCTACACGGCGAATCGCATCTGAGTGACCTTGGCTTAAGCCTTTACCCCAGAAGGTGTAAGTTTCGCCATCTGGAAGTAAGGCTTCACCAAATAGACGGTTGATTGAGAACATGCCTGGATCCCAACCAATCGAGATCATTGCAGTTTTTTGGTTTGCTGTTGCAGGTGCATCCACAGACGCATAGTACTCTGGAATACGCGCGTGCGTATCAAAGCTATCTACAATATTAAATAAACCGGCTAATGCTGGACCTTGTTTTGGTAAATCGTCTTTTGAGCCACCACATAAAATTAAGACATCGACTTTGTCTTGAAAATCATTCAGGTCATCCATGTGAAATACAGCAGTGTCTGCAAAACATGGCGCTACAGTTTCAGGAGCACGGCGTGTAAAAATCCCCACCAGTTGCAGGTCAGGGTTTTTGTGAATGGCTCTTTCAACGCCACGACCTAAGTTGCCATAACCGGCAATACCAATACGAATAGGATTTTGCATAAAGATGATTCACTTCATGAGAATTTAAAAAATGAGTCAACAGACTCATGTTTATTAGCTAAACACCATTCAATGGCTTGCTAAAAACACGCTAAGGTACATCACTTTTCAAATATGAACTTTAGTCCACGCATCGAAGCGCTCTTTGATCAAAATGAACTGTGCTTTAAAGAACAAAAGATGCAAGTCTTCAAACTTCATCGAAAAGCAGTCTATTGTAAACTAACCTTTGCATGATGTTTTAGTGCAATTCAAGGAGATGGAGTACATAAAGCACAATTTTTAAGCAAAAATATGATAAAAAATGTCCAGCTGTTGGCCCAGACAACCTTAGCTTACGCTAAAAAGGGGATGGATCAGCAACAACTTTGGTGAGCCTATAGTATCGTTAGTTTTGTGTAAGTGCTGTGATCTAAGGTCCGATTGATCATTGCTTTTATGTGCAATTGTAATATTAAAAATTATAAGCCCGAACTTGGTCGGGCTTTTTAGTGCGCTAAATTTATTAAAAAATAATTTTCATTATAACAATGAAGTTAATAAGGAAATTTCGAATTGCTAACACAGAAAAGGCAAATTGCCTTATTCAATGATTGATTCATACTGAAATTAGACCCAATACATGAGATCTAATGACATGAAACATACTCGCATTCGTACCTTTAATACAAAAAAGACTTACCCAGAACAAAACTTAGATAATGACCTATGTCAAGCAGTCGTGGCACGTGGCGCGACGGTTTTTTTACGTGGGAAAATTGGTCAAAATCTTGATACTTCCGAAAGTGTATCTATTGGTGATGCCGCAGGTCAGGCAGAACAAGCGATGTATAACATTAAAATGTTGCTCGAAGAAGCAGGGGGGGAGCTTGAAGATATCTGCAAAATTACCATTTATATTATTGACCCCCGTTACCGTGAAGATGTGTATCGCGTGGTGGGCAAGTGGTTAAAAGGTGTTTTTCCTGTGTCGACAGGTCTAGTCGTATCTGCGTTGGCACGTCCTGAATGGTTGGTCGAAATTGATGCCACTGCTGTGATTCCAGATAAAGTCAATTAGGGAGCATCAACGATGACATTTTCAATTATTGCACGTTGCCATAAAACAGGGCAATTTGGAGCTGCAATCAGTTCTTCTTCACCTGCTGTTGCAGCACGGTGCATTCAAGCCAAAGCGGGTGTCGGCGTTGCCACATCACAGAACATTACCGATCCATACTTGGCAAACATCTTGCTAGATATGACCAAGTATGATCTGGCACCTGAAGAATCCATCGCTGAATTGGTCAAAAATACCGATTTTATTGAGTATCGACAACTCAGTGTGCTCAATAGGGATGAAAAACCTGCTGCATTTAGTGGCAAATATACACTGGGTGTACATTCTGAGTGCATTAGCGAGCATGCTGTTGGTGCAGGAAATTTGCTTGCCAATCCTCAAGTGCCTAAGGCAATGGTAGATGCCTTTGGCTTTGTTGCACAAAGATTTGAAATGCAAAGCGCCCCTAATTGAGCCAAATTTAAGGCGTAACTTGGGTAAGTG
>CANRHT010000250.1 GCA_947630465.1 uncultured Pseudomonadaceae bacterium | reverse complement strand
ACGTGCCACCTCAACTCCAAGGTACTCCCGCCGATGGACCAATGCGTCATCTAAATGGACTAGTTTGAAAAATACCTCAGCAGCTCAGCATTAACGCCTTTAAAACCATACACCCAGCCCTATATTTCACAATTATCCATTGAGCCACATGCGACTTAAGTCGCAATAAATCTTGAATTTAAGGCATAAAAAAAGCCGCTTACTCAATGCGAGTAAGCGGCTTTGATGTGCGCGAAGCTTATAAACCTAAGCGACGTGCAGCCTCAGGTCCAAAGTCACCTGATTTCAGCTTACCCGTATTGAGGGTATAGGCTGATTTCTGCTCATTGACCAGGTTAAAGGCAAGGTATGAACCCGCCAGTAGATCATGGTACAGACCTACACCCGCTTGCCATGTTTGCGCTTCATAGGCATAGAAGTAGTTGATCATCGATGTGCGCCAGAGTTGGCCACGAGCATCGAAGTTCTCACCCATCAACATCAACATGCTGTCTTCATCAACATACATGCGGCGCTTGCCATATAAGTGGCGGTAGCCATCTTTGAGCTTACCTTCCAGTACCCAAACACGGTGCAGCTCATAGCGCATATGATCTGGATTCACATGACCTTTGGTCAACAGCTCATCGTATGAGATGTCTTTGTCGTGAATACCGTAGGCGTTGTAAGGCACATACATTTCTTGCTTGCCCACAATGTCCCAGTTGTAGCGCACACCGGAACCGTTAAAGACACGCACTTCATCAACAGTAATTGAGCCACCGCTGCCCGGGAACTGCATATCAAAGCCATACTCAGGTGCCTGACGTACACGACGGGTACCTGGATCATAGCGCCAGCTCTGACGTGGTTCAGCCTTGTGGTTAAAGTACTCAAGACCGGTATTGACTTCACCACGATCACGCTGTGGCAAGTTGGTTTGGTTTAAGAAATAAGCGGATGGACCTTTAGTAGGACCTTCATTACCTGGCTTTAAAAACAATGCCAAGTTCGCTGATTTGAGCTGACCATGGCTGCGGCTACCGTCAGCCAAGACATACATATTGTCAGACACCAACTCTTCACTCCACGGACGGTAAGTAAAGAATGATGAAGTCCAGAGCAGCTCTAAGCCCGTTTTCGGGAATGGAAAGGCAATACCACCGGTGGTGGCATCAATGCCTTCACCATCATCCACGAGCTTGGCATTTTTAGCATTCTTCAACGTCACCTCACACACAGAATCCGGAAAACGGAAATCACGGTGCGATGGATAAATTGGCATTTTGAAAGTATCTGGGTACTTCGCAAATAACGCTAACTGGCCTTCCGATAACTTATCTTTATGCTCTGCTAAGTTAGCTGCAGTAATCACAAACAAGGGTTTTTCACCCGCGTAAGGATCAATCGGGTGATTGCCTGTGCCTTTAAAATCAACATGATCAGGTGCGCCCAACCATTTACCGCTCCACTCAGGAATGGTACCTGCAGCGTTACCTGCTTTTTCTGCGCCAACACAGGTTAAATCTTTGCCTAAGCGCTGGATTTCAGCGTCAGTGGCTGCCTGCGCAGCTCCTACGAACAAACCGCCCGCAGCTGTAATCAACAGCAGTCGTTGTAAAGTGTGCTTATAAGACATAATGCCCCCGAAGCTATCAGAATGTGTATTTTAAGTTAATCGCAAGGTGATCGCGGTCAGCCATCAGACGACCTTGATTCACACTTGCCGAGGACAAGAAGTTGACCAGCGTTGCGCCCACAGCAAAGTTTTGCTTGTAGGTGAAATCTGCACCCAGTGTTAAACGCTTCTCATCACGACCAAAACCTTGGGCACCCGTGCCGCTAATGTTTTGTGTCCAGATAGCTGAAGTGGTTAAGTCCCACCCTTGTACGATGCTGGGGTAATCCATATAGATACCACCACCGAATAAGGTGCTTGATTTGGTTTGACCGTCATATCTGTATTTTTTAGAGCTCGACGCATTAGGACCAGAAACATTCAAAGTATCCACACTGTGGATACGCTCATTCAGCACTTCACTCATAAAGGTGGTTTGGTGGGATAACCAGGATGGACCCAGGACATAAATTGCATTTAAGTTGGTCTGGATAATTTTACCCGTAGTGGCCCCACCGTTATCCAACACTACTGCTGCGCCTTCACGCAAACTTAAATCACCACCGACCTGCACTGCGTCAGCGATTTTGGTACTTAAGCTCATTCCCGTCAGTTTAATATCTTCAAAGTATTTAAACTTGTAAGTTCCAGCACCAACAACCCCTAAATCCTTAGCTGAGCTGTACTGGCCATTGGTACCAAAAAACATTGCGGGTGTACGGTCATGGTAACGGTAGTGGTACAGACCAATTTCAGTATTAAAGTCTGGATTAAAGCGTACACCTACACCCCACTGACCTTTATCACCGGGCTTTTTAGTGCCAGCGTAGCTGGCATTACCGACAACAGCTCCTGTAGTAGGATCTTGATAATAAAAACGCTCTGAACCTGGTCCAAAGAAGTCCGAACCAAAGAAATCACCCACAGGGTTGAGCAGTGTTTCTTCCCACTTGTACTGCCAGAAACCAGTAAAAGTCACTTGCTCGTTCAACGCTAAGTTAAAGGACACTTGACCTGCGGGCAGGTAAGCATCTTTAGCCTCAGTACCCGGGACGTTAAACTTGGTTGCATCGACCGGCGCTTGGCCCTGACTGATATTGGGCCAAAATAAACTCTCACCCCAAGCGACTAAGTGACGACCGGCCTTCACCGACAGATATTTTGAGTCACCCATAGTGAAGTTACCAAATACATAGGCATCCAGCAGACGTGCTTGTCCGCCGCTGCGCTCTTTAGTTTTGCTGGTAAATTTGCGGTGGTTGCCGGC
>CANRHT010000249.1 GCA_947630465.1 uncultured Pseudomonadaceae bacterium | reverse complement strand
TATTTAACAAAGCAAGAGTTTGATTTAAGCTAGCTTTATAAGTTGCACTATCGATTTTATATAAAATATCACCTTGCTTTACAAAACTTCCCTCTTTGAAAAGTTGTTTTTCAATAATTCCAGAAACTTGTGGACGAATAAGGGCTTCTTCTTTTGCTTTTACTTTTCCTATAAGTTCAACTTCAAGATTTATTGGCTCTTTTTTTGGATTTATAAATCCAACTTCTATTGGATTTTGAGTAGTTATATTTTTATCATTTTTTTGTTCACAAGAGCTAAAAAAAAGTGTTATGAAAAATAGTGGCAAAATAGTTTTGATAATCTTGATAGTTTGCAATTCTTTACCTTAAATGAAATTTATGAATACTATTATAATATTATTAACAAAATTTTAATATTTTTCTTTATTGAAGAAAAATTGTAGCAAAATATTGATAACATATAAGGAAAAAATAAAAAAGGTGCAAAATGGGCAAAAAATTAGATGATTTAATACAATCACAATACAACTATAATGTTGCATTTTATATACATTTAAAAGAGTTCAACCAAAATGTAAGAGATGAACTTGAAAAAAGAGTTAGTGAAGTTTTCTTTTTTTCAAAAGGTGTAAATTGGAAATTTGATAGTTTTGGAATAGAAAAAGCTGGAGAGAGAAAGAGTAAAATTTTAGGATTTTTTATCTTTAGAACAGCCGAAGTTGAAAAGCTAAAAAAACTTTTTACAGATGAGTTTAAAGACTACTCTAATGCTATAAAAATATCTTGCTCTATTGCAAAATATGAAAAGGTTAGTGAAGAGTTTTTTGAAATTACTATTTAATTACTATTTATATTTCTTGGGGAGAAAATGGGACGAATAAAATATAAGTATCAAGTAGAAACTATACAAAAATTAGCAAAAATTGGTTTTTGGGAGCTTGATTTAGAAAAAAATGACTTGACTTGGACAGATGAGATTTATAATATTTTTGGATTAGATAAAAAACTTTTTAAGCCAAGTTATGAGGACTTTTTAAATGCAATTCATGAAGAAGATAGAGAACTTGTAAATAGTGCATATTTGAAATCCTTAGAAGATAAAAAAGATTATTCAGTTATTCATAGATTAAAAATGAGTGATGGAAAGATAAAATATGTTAAAGAGCAGTGTAAAACTATCTTTGATGAAACTGGCAAAGCACTTATTTCTCAAGGAACAATTCAAGATATTACAGAACTTACTTTGGCAAAACATAAAATTGAAGAAGAGGCTTTGCAATTAAAGCTACAACAAGAGGAGTTAGAAGCAATTTTTAATAATACAATCGATGGTTTAGCAATAGTTGATAAAGATACAAACTTTTTAAAAGTAAATAAGACATATTGTGAAATTACTGGTTTTAGTCAAGAAGAGCTTTTAAAAACATCTTGTATTGCTTTAACTTCTCCTGAAGATATTGAAAAAACAATTCAAGTAAATGAAGAGTTTTTAAAAGGAGATAAGGAACATACTGTTTTAGAGAAGACTTGCTTTGGAAAATATAGAAAAATTGAAGCTAAACTTTATGCTTCATGGTTACCAAATAAAGAGCATATTTTAGTAAATATGAAAGATTTATCAAAAGATAATCTTCTACAAGAACAAGCAAAACTTTTTTCAATGAAAGAGATGTTAGAAAGTGT
Source organism: uncultured Pseudomonadaceae bacterium (assembly GCA_947630465.1). Classification (GTDB taxonomy): domain Bacteria; phylum Pseudomonadota; class Gammaproteobacteria; order Pseudomonadales; family Pseudomonadaceae; genus Denitrificimonas. The sequence goes on along the minus strand of CANRHT010000249.1, from coordinate 1,390 downwards.
TGCTCATCAATGGCGACAACCTTTAAGTACAATTAGTTCAGTAGCTAGTGGAATAAATCTTTTAAAACAGTATGATAAACTTGATAATCACGATTTTCAAAAAGATATGAATACTGTTTTAGAACAGGTAAACTATCTGTCAAATACAATAGATGACCTTAGTAATTTTGTTGTTAAAAGTGATGAATTAGAGCCTCTTAGTATTGTATCTACATTTGAAAAAGCTCTAAATATTTTTAGCACATCAGCTACTATAAATGGTATCCAAATTATTACAAATCTAAACGATGATTTAATTATAAATGCTTACTCAAATGAGTTAATTCAAGCATTTATAAATATTTTAACTAATTCAAAAGATGCTTTATTGCAAGTATTAGATGAAAGACTTATTTTAATAACTACAAAAAAAGAGAAAAATCAGCTTATTTTGGAGATAAAAGATAGTGGTGGGGGAGTTGATAAATCCATAAAAGCTAGAATTTTTGAACCATATTTCACAACAAAACATCAAAGTTTTGGAACTGGAATAGGTTTATCTATGACCCATAAATTTTTAACTTCAAGACATAATGCACACATAAAGCTAGATAATAGTGAGTTTATTTATAGAGATAAAAATCATAAAGGTTTATCTGTTAAGATTTATTTTAATGGCTGAGGTAAAGCCTTAGTTTCAAATAAGCACAAAATATATTATTTATAACTTTTTATAATAAATAAATTAATAATAGATATTAAAGTAATACTAAATGCTATTACAAAAAAGCCATTGTCATCAAAATTTAATGCTATAGAAGATATTATTGCACCTAAACCAAACTGTAAAACCCCTATAACTCCACTTGCAACTCCAGCATTTTTTGGAAAGTGTTCAATTGCTAAAGACATACAATTCCCAAAAATAAATGCCATCATACTCATATAGCAAGCAAGTATAATTACAGTAATAGCTAAATTCATCTCTTTGTGTATTAAAATAAAAATTATTCCAACGATAATTTGGAATAAAATAGCACCTTTTATGATACTTAAAGCCTTATATTTTTTGAGTAAATTTACATTTACTTTAATCATAAAGATAAGAATAATAAAATTTATACCAAAAAATAGTGGAAAATAGTCTGTTGATATATTAAAATATTCAATATAGATAAATGAAGTCTTTGAAATAATTATAAAAAATCCACCAAAACTTAAAGCTAAAACCAACATAGCTTTCATAGCAGTTTTATGAGTCAAAACTACTTTATATGAGTTAAATATACTTTGAGTGGTTTTTGTAAAGCTTTCTGGTAAATCTTTGTATATAAAAAATGCAACAATTAAAGCATAAATTGTTAAAAATACAAAAACTCCTTCCCATGGAAAAAAGTGAATAATAAAAGCA
>CANRHT010000248.1 GCA_947630465.1 uncultured Pseudomonadaceae bacterium | reverse complement strand
CATTTGTAATAACCGTTTTTAGTTAAATCAAATTTTGCAATAATATTATATTCTGGTGCTTCAAGTATTCGGTAATCATTTTGTATCTTAAATGAGAATTTATTATCAGCACTACAAAACTTATTTGTCCAAAATACACTAAAATCAAAATATATATCTTCATATTTGGCAACAACAATTATATTTTTATGTTTTCCATAATTTAATTCAACAATTTTCATTACAATTTCTTCATTTAGCGGTAAATCTTCACTAATTTCTAATCTAGCCATTTTATTATCTCCTTTTCATATATCTATCTAACACTTTTCTTTCTTTATCTAGTATCTCTAAAAGTGCATCAATCTCTTTTTTTAACTCATCAGCTTGTAGCTGTTTATTTCTGTACAAATAAACTAATATTTGATGAATATTTCTTCCAATTGCATTTAATTCATACTGTATCTTGCTAAGTTCTTTAATCTCATTTGTATTTAAAAATCTATCTTGATAAATTGAGTTTAAAATTCTAAGTCTTATTTCCGCAGTTATAGAACTTGAACCACTATATTTTAAAGCATCAAATAGATGGTTTTTTTCGATTTCACTAATTTTTAGTTTTATAACTGTTTCATTTTTTGCACTAGCATTGTAATTATCTAAAAGTGGTTTTTCTTTTACCATATTTGGATAATATTTCTTAAGAAAAATATCTAAAGAATCAGCTATAGCTAAGTTTGCAAGTTTTGTAACTGGAATTTTATAATCATTACTAACTTTTTTTAATATATTTAAATTTTCATTTGTTAATACTATTTTCATAAAATCCCTTAAGCTAAATACCTAATAATTTGTATTCTATTATTTTTTTCTAATTCACCAAATTTTTCAACTTTCAGATTAAAAGTTTTATCTTGAGAAAAAAATAATTCTTTATCTTTATTCCAGATACCTCTAATATAATCTCCATCATACTCAACTATAATTTCTAGCTTGCAGTAAGATAAAAAGATTAAATCATCTAAAAATTTAGCTAGCCCTACTTTTCTATCACTCTTTGTCTCTTGCGAATACTCCCTATAGATTTTTGATAAAGTCTGTAAGTCTATTACATCTTTTACTTTTTTATAGGCTTGATAAATATCTTCTATATTACCAACATTTTTAATAATCCTTTTTATTTCAGTTATAAATCTCATAAATTCTGAATCTAAAAAAACATCATCCTTATTATTATTACTAATAATAAAGCTTTGTTCCACTCCAATCGTTCCATTCGTTTCATCATTTACACCAAGCGATGATTTTATAGGCATTTGAAGCTGTTCCATTCGTTCCATCTCAATCGTTCCATTCGTTCCATCAGATTTGAAACAGAATTCTGCATAATCATTTTTTTTAGTTTTTATTTGTTTCTCTGTAGCCTCTTGATAGTGATATTTTCGTTTTAATTCTCTAGCTGCATCAAATATTTCTAGTGCTTGATTAAACTCTTTTATCCATCTAAAAGCTGTTGCCTTTCCAACTTCCCAAGATTTTGAATAAAACCCATAGCTATTATGCTCACCTACTTCCATATCATAAAAATATTCTATAAAGCACCTTGATTTTTTTCTTTTACCACCGTTTCTTAGTTCTGAAACATAATCTGTTGGCAAAGGTATTGTATGCGTTCTAAGTTTCATTTTTCTCTCCTATATAATAGAATCAAACACTATTTCAACAAAAGATTTTGAACTTTCTTTTGGAGTTATGTGTCTTATTACATTAAATTTTTTTAAATATTTTATTGCCCCATAGTTATCTTTTGAGAGTTTTATATCTCTTAAATGAAGAGAATCAAAATCTAAAGTTTTATTATCTTTTTCATAAATTTTATTTAGCTCATAACAAACTCTTGAGGCATCAACGAAAGCCCCTGCACCTCTACTCTTTGAAGAGTTATCATTTACAGAAGACTTACTTGAATGATGTAGAAAAATAATTGATTTTTTTGTATCTTTTGCCCAATTCATAAATGGTTGCATAAAAAGCCTGGCATTTGAATTATCATTCTCATCTGCACCATAAAATGCTAAAAGAGGATCTAACACAATTAAATCATACTCTTTAAGCTCAATTTTTAGCTCATCAAATTTATAACTCATTTTAAATACACCTTTATCTTTTTGCAAAAAAGGATATGGTGCAGTATTTGTAATATCTATATTTTTAAATCTTTCATCTAACTCTTCAAATATGATATTCTCACAAATTGATTTCATTCTATGTTTTACAATACTTGATAAATCTTCACTAAGCCACAAAAATGCTTTTTTGTCACTATTTTCTAAAATAAATTTTAAAGCCAATTGAACAATTAACCATGTTTTTCCAGTACCACCTGGTGCTGAAATCATTGTTATAGTACCTTGTGGTATTGGTAACCAATCTTTTAAATAAAATTTAGGCTCATCCTCCTCTATATCAAGTATTGAGGTTTTATCTATTCTATTTTGAACATTTGAAATAATTTCATTTTGTCTATCTTTAAGAAGTTCAAATATTTCAAAATTTGTTATATTTTCATTTTCACTTTCTCTTTTAAGCTCTATCGATAAAGATTGGATTTGTCTTCTTATACTCTCTTCTTTTAAAACATCTACATACTTATTAACTTTTGTTATAGGCTTTGAAGATAAAATATTTAAAAGAACACTTTCATCTATAGTTTTTTTTGAACTCTTTAAAATAAAATCTTCATCAATTGGCATTTCATCATGATGTAATTCAAGCATAATTTCAAATATATCTCTATGTGCTTTTATAAAGAAATCTTCAGCTTTTAATATATGAGAAATGCCATCCATCAAGATTGGATTAAATATTATGCTAGATAAAACTAGCTTCTCAATTTCAATTGTAAAATTATGATTCATGTTTTTCCTTATACTCTCTTTTATAGCTAGGAAAAAGCGTTTTTATTTAATATTAAAAATATTTTTTAGTTATCTGATTTAAAATAAAAATATTTTCTCACTCAATAAGTATTAAAAGCACGATATTATCGAAACTTTAAAATAGTTGTTAAGTTTTATTTAAGATTATTGTTATTTTATTAAAAAAATGAGAAAAAAGTGAGAAAAATTTGTTGTCAAATTGTTATTATATTGTAAAATTTTTCTACATTGTTTAAGTAAATTATGGTGCAGATAGGGGGAGTCGAACCCCCACAGATTGCTCCATACGCACCTCAAGCGTACGTGTCTACCAATTCCACCATATCTGCAT
>CANRHT010000247.1 GCA_947630465.1 uncultured Pseudomonadaceae bacterium | reverse complement strand
AGACCTTCAATGTTAGAGGGAAATGATGTAATAGGAGATGCTTATGAGTATCTTATCTCACATTTTGCAAGTGATGCAGGGAAAAAAGGTGGAGAATTTTATACACCAAGTGAAGTATCAACTCTTTTAGCAAAACTAGTTGAACCAAAAGAGGGAGATATGATTTATGATCCAACTTGTGGTTCTGGTTCACTACTTATTAAAGCATCAAAAGAGATAGGAAGTAAAAACTTCCGTCTTTATGGGCAAGAGAGAAATGGACAAACTCAAGCACTTTGTAAGATGAATATGTTTTTACATGAGATAAACGATGCAGTTATCGAGTGGGGAGATACGATAAGAAATCCACTTCATCTACAAGATAATCTTCTAAAGACTTTTGATGTGGTTGTAGCAAATCCACCATTTAGTCTTGATAAATGGGGAGAAGAGATAGCAAGTGAAGATAGCTTTGGAAGATTTAAATATGGAACACCACCAAAAAGTAAAGGAGATTTTGCTTTTGTTCTTCATATGATTAGTTCACTTAATTCTAATGGGAAAATGGGAGTTATTTTACCTCATGGTGTATTATTTAGAGGAGCAAGTGAAGGCAAAATTAGAACAAAACTTATTGAAGATAATCTTCTTGATGCAGTTATTGGCTTACCTGCAAACTTATTTTTTGGAACTTCCATACCAGCTTGTATTTTAATATTCAAGAAGAATAGACCAAATAAAGATATTATATTTATCGATGCAAGTAGGGAATTTGAAAAAGGAAAAAATCAAAACAATCTAACAGATGAGCATATAGCAAAAATATTTGATACTTATAAAAATAGAAAAGAGATAGAGAAATATAGTCATGTAGCTACTCTTGAAGAGATACAAGAAAACGACTACAACTTAAATATCCCAAGATATGTAGATACATTTGAAGAAGAGGAAATCATCGATTTAGATGCTACCAAAACAAATATAGTAACTATTGAAAATGAGTTAGTGGAGATAAAATCAAAAATGAGCGGGTATCTTAGGGAGCTTGGGCTATGAGTGAAATGATAATATATCAAGATGATAGTGGCACTACAAATCTTGAAGTAAAACTTGAAAATGAAACTTTATGGTTATCTCAAAAACAATTATCTGAGTTATTTGATGTAACAACAGCTACTATAAATGAGCATATTAAAAATATATACTATGAAAAAGAGCTTGAAAAAGATTCAACTATTAGGAAATTCCTAATAGTTCAACAAGAGGGAACAAGAAATGTAAAAAGGGATATAGAACACTATAATCTTGATATGATTATTTCTGTAGGTTATAGAGTAAAATCAAATATTGCTACAAGATTTAGACAGTGGGCTACAGCAAGAATTAAAGAGTACATCATCAAAGGTTTTGTAATGGATGATGAAAGATTAAAACAAGCTAAAAATAGTTATTTTGATGAACTTCTTGAACGAATTAGAGATATAAGAAGTAGTGAGAAACTATTTTGGCAAAAAATTCTTGATATATATGCTACTAGTATAGATTATGATCCAAGCGATGAAGCATCTCAAGAGTTTTTTAAAACGATACAAAATAAAATGCATTTTGCTACACATGGGCATTCAGCTTCTGAAATAATTTATCAAAGAGTAGATAGTACAAAACCATTTATAGGAATGACAAATTTTAGTGGATGTAAACCTACAAAAAAAGAGGCATCAATAGCTAAAAATTATCTCAATAATGAAGAACTGGATACTTTAAATAGAATAGTAACCACATATCTTGAGTTTGCAGAGTTACAAGCAAAAAAAAGAAAAACTATGAAAATGAGAGATTGGATAAAAAAACTTGATGATTTTTTAAGTTTATCTGATTTTGATGTGCTTCAAACAAAAGGTAAAATATCACACACACAAGCCTTAAAAAAAGCCAATGAAGAGTATGAAAAGTATAAAGTTCAAATGATAAATGAGAAAAGTAAAGTGCAAATTGACTTTGAAAAAGTTGTTGCATCTTTAGGGTATAAAAAATAATGAAAAAAGATTTAGAACTACAACACCATCAAATATTTGAAGAGATAAAGCAACTTGATAGCTACACAGATAAAGCAACCGCTATGTTTACTATTACTCAAACAGAAGAAAAACTCAAAAGAGACAATATCCAAGGTAAAACAAAAGCCAACCAAACTCACTATGAAGTAGGCAAAAAAGTAAGAGAAACTATAAAAGAACTTGGTGGAACTATGCCAGAGGATTTACCAACTCCAAAGACAAGTGTAAGTAAGATAGAAAAGTCACACAAAAGCCTTGAGGATAAAAACCATGAGTGAAATCAAACAACATTGGCAAAAAATTGAACTAAATGAGATTTTATCTATATCATCAAAAAAATTTAACCCTATTGGTAATAATGAAAATAAAAAATGTGTTGAATTAGAACATTTATCACAAGAAACTGGAAAACTATTAGGTTATACAAATTCTAGTGAACAGCAAAGTATTAAAAATAGTTTTGAAGAAGGACAAATTTTATTTGGAAAACTAAGACCATATTTAAAGAAATTTTGGAAAGCAGAATTTGAGGGAGTTTGTTCATCTGAAATATGGGTAATGAATGGCAAAAAAGTTAAAAATGATTTTTTATTTTATTTGGTACAAACAGAAAAATTTAACCAAATAGCAAATGTTTCAAGTGGCTCAAAAATGCCAAGAGCTGATTGGAACTATATGTCTGAAATTCCTTTTGATATCCCACCTCTAAAAGAGCAAGAAAAAATAGCCGAGATTTTGACAACTTGGGACGAAGCCATCACTAAACAAACCGAGCTTTTAGAAGCAAAAGAGCTACAAAAAAAAGCCCTTATGCAAAAGCTTTTAAGCGGTGAAGTTCGTTTTGATGGGTTTAGTGATAAGTGGGAAGAAGTGAGGATTGATAAGTTATTCGATTTTAAAAAAGGTCAAGAACTTTCAAAAGAAAAATTAGAAAAAAACGGTATTTTTGAATGTATTTTATATGGAGAACTTTATACAACATATTCAGAAGTTATAAGTGAAATTAAAAGTAAAACAAATATTAAAGAAGGAATTAAATCAAAGATAGATGATATTTTAATCCCAGCTTCAACAACAACATCGGCAATTGATTTGGCAATAGCTTCAACAATTCAAAAAGACAATGTATTAATTGGTGGTGATATAAATATTTTAAGAAAGAAAACAAATAATATTAATGGAGAGTTTATATCAAAATATTTAACTCATATCAAAAAAATGGAAATTGCAAAATATGCTCAAGGAATTACAATAATACATTTGTATTCAAAAGATTTTAAACACTTAAAAATCCAACTTCCATCACTCCCAGAACAACAAAAAATAGCCGAAGTTTTAAGCCTTGCAGATGATGAGATAAATCTTCTTAAAAATGAACTTGAAGAGCTAAACTTGCAAAAAAAAGCACTTATGCAAAAACTACTAACTGGAGAAGTGAGGGTTAAGGTTTGATAATTACAACTAATACAATACAAGATAGATTAATTGAATTACTAAATTCAACTCAATCTTTTGGAATAGCACTAAATGGTAAATGGGGAGTTGGAAAAACATTTTTTTGGAATCAATTAATAGAAGAAAAATTTTCAGCTAAAAAAACTGCTTATATTTCATTATTTGGTGTTGAAACTATTCAACAAATAAAAAATGATTTACTCTTACAAATATATACACAAAACGGATTTGTAAAAAAAATAAAAGATAAAGTAGGCTCATTTAAACTCTATGGTATGGATATTTCTCTTGCATTATCGTGGTTTGAAAAAAAAGATTTTGAAAATGTTATTGTATGTTTTGATGATTTTGAGAGAATATCTGATAAATTAAAATTAAAAGATGTATTGGGTTTGATTTCTGAATTGAAAGAACAAAAAAAGTGCACAGTTGTATTGATACTTAACAAAGATGAACTTAGAGAAGATGACTTATCAAAATACAAAGACAAAATTGTGGACTATGATTTTAATTACGAGCCAACTGTCGCTGAATCGTTTTCTCTGATTAAAGATAATTTAAAATCATTTAAAGCATACCCTCTTGAATATTTTCAGAAATATAAAATTAATAATATTAGAATTATGAAAAGAGTTATTAATGCTTTAAATGATTATGCTTGCTTTGAAGAATCATTAAAAGATTTTAAAGACATAGAAAAAGAATTGGTTGAAAATATTTTAGAAATATCAACTATTAATGCTTTGAAATTATCTGTAGATTTTGAAAAATTAAGTAAATATAGCATGCAAAATTATTTAGATAAAAAAAATAAAGAGAAAAACGAAGATTACGACCAATTACTAAAATATATAAACTTTGGATACAGTGGATATTTTTATATGAGTGATATTACTTATAATGTAGTTGATTATATTAAAAATTCTATTGTAGATAAAGATTCTTTACAACAAAGTATTAATGAAAGAATTAAAAAACAAAAGTATAGTTCGATTCAAGAACAAATTAGAAAATGTACTCACAAAGCTAGATATGATTTGAATTATTCATACAATCAATATACTAAAGATTTATTTAATATTTTAGAATCTAATCAAAATAATATCACAGAAATTATCAATGCCGATAATTTTCTATTTTACATACAACAACTAGAAGAATTTGATAGTGAAAATATAGAAAAGTATAAAAAGTTTGCAATAGATCTTTTGAAAAAATATCTATATATTGAGCTTAAAGGGGATAGGTATTCTAGATGGGTAAATCAAACAATTAGTAATATTAAAAATTTTGATATTGCACTGAATGATTATTACAATGATTTTGAAAAGAATATGAAAAATGAAAAAATATCTTCGCTAGAAAGTATTACAAACTTAATGCTTAATCCTATTAGAAAGAGTAGTTGGGGAGAAGAACCTGATTTGTTGGCACAGGTAAATGAAAATGATATAGAGCAATATTTTTATCAAGATATGAATTTTGTAGATGATAGTTTAACTTTTTTAGTTAATTCAATTTCTAGACATGGAAATTTTAAAATTTTCAGAAACAAGTTATTAAATGTAATCAAAAGAATAAACCAAAATGGCAATAAAGATCAACAAGTAAAAATGAAAAAAATTTTAGAATATTTAAAAGAAGAATAAACATTATGGATGGCTTAGTATGAAACTACAAATTAACGAATCACAAAACATAGAATTTAAACAAACTTGGAGAGATGAGTATATCAAATGGCTCAGTGCATTTGGCAATACTGATGGTGGAAAGCTTTATATAGGTGTTGATGATGATGGCGAAATCAAAGGCATCGATAATGCTAAAAAACTACTTGAAGATATACCAAACAAAGTACGAGATATATTAGGAATCATGGTAGATGTTAATC
>CANRHT010000246.1 GCA_947630465.1 uncultured Pseudomonadaceae bacterium | reverse complement strand
GCCATTGTAAATCGTGCTTTAGAGTCATTTAATCCCCCTATTTATGTGCGCCACGAAGTGGTACATAACAAGTTTGTGGTGGATGATTTACGTCAACGTGGCGCAATTTTTGTAGATGAATTAGACGAAGTTCCAGACGACAATATTGTGATCTTTAGTGCTCATGGTGTGTCTAAAGCAGTACAACAAGAAGCGACACGCCGTGGTCTAAAGGTTTTTGATGCGACGTGTCCTTTAGTGACTAAAGTGCATATTGAAGTCACTAAATATGCCCGTGAAGGGATTGAAGCCATTTTAATTGGTCACCAAGGTCATCCTGAAGTTGAAGGGACTATGGGACAATATGACAAGAAAAATGGTGGTGAAATTTATTTGGTTGAAGATGAGCAAGATGTCGCAAACTTAGTCGTGCATAATCCTGAACAAGTGGCTTTTGTCACTCAAACGACATTATCGATTGATGATACAGCTAAAGTGATTGATGCTTTGCGTCAAAAATTCCCAAGTATCCAAGGTCCACGTAAGGATGATATTTGTTACGCCACGCAAAATCGCCAAGATGCGGTACGTGATTTGGCTGCTCGATGTGATGTGGTATTAGTGGTTGGTTCACCTAATTCATCTAATTCTAACCGTTTACGTGAATTAGCAGAGCGTATGGGTAAACAAGCTTATTTAGTTGATAATGCTGATGAACTTGATAAAAATTGGTTTAATGCCCAAGCTAAAATTGGGGTGACAGCAGGCGCTTCTGCGCCAGAAATCTTAATTAAGCAGGTGATCCAGCGTTTGCAAGATTGGGGAGCACATGTTCCACAAGAGTTAGCAGGACGTGAAGAAAGCATTACCTTTAGTTTACCTAAAGAATTAAGAATTCCTATTACGCAAGCTTAAATCTAATCTTATTTAAACCAATGCTTAGCATTGGTTTTTTTAGCAAATAAAAGCAGTCTATTACCAGTAAATACAATAAAAAATTCTTCTAATTCAGTGCTGTGATCTAAGCTGATGAAATAAATACCTGACTAAATAAGTTGGTGTTTTTAAATTTTATTAAACAATAAAAATAAGTGTTTAATTTGAATCATAAAAAATATGTATTTAATGTGATTTTTCTTATGGTTTTTGTAGCATCCTTATCTGATTTTTTATGCCATTTATCTGTGATGAGTTTGTATTTTCTGCCGCTTATTCGATAATTAGTACAGGATAAGGTGCTGAATTTTTATGGGATAAATAATGCGTAAATTACAAGGATTTACCTTAGTCGAATTAATGATTACGATTGGCGTCTTGGCGATTTTAGCGACGCTTGCTGTACCTTCTTTTGCCAGTATGATACGTAAATATAATTTAGAAAGCAGTGTTATGGAGTTAAATATGTTGCTTAGTGAAGCACGTACAACTGCCTTAGCAACAAGAAAAGACGTCACTGTTTATCTCAGTAAAGATGCACTTAACACAACCCATAATAAAAATTGGATGCCTAAAGGACAAACCAGTGACCAAACTGAGGTGTCTGCAATCGTATTTACTGGATCTGGTCAAATCAAGATTGACAATGAAATGGCCGTAGATACCCAATTAAAAATATGCGACCAAGCAGCGCCTTCTGAGCTTTCAATGACGTTGCATTTATCCCGTTTTGGCACCGTGCAAAATATAACCAAGGGGCAGTGTTCATGACATATTCATCTCAACGCGGTATTGGCTTAATAGAAGTGATGGTTGCAGCACTGATTTTAGCAGTTGCTGTGTTGGGATTTATGGCACTGCAATATCGCTCTTTAGAAGCAGCAAACGAAGCTTATTATCGTACCCAAGCTATGAGTATAGCGCGTGATGTTGCAGAAAAAATTCGAGCCAATCAATTTGCACAACCTATTTATGTTGAACAACTAACCTATAAAACACCCGAACCTGCACCTGAACCCGATGATGAAGAAGAAGGTGTTGTGATGCCAACAGAATGCACGCATACATCCACCTGTACAAAAGACCAATTCGCTTATGTTGATGCCATAGAGATTAAAGCTAAGGCCCAAGAGGTAGGTATGCAAGTAGCGATGCAACCTTGTAGTGGTGTGGAACGTCAGTGTATTTACATTGCTTGGGATGAAACGCTACCTAAAGACGGTGACCCAAGTAAAGAAAATGTATGTACCAATGGTGGTACTTATGTAGATGCTTCACGCTGTATTGTGATGGAGGCATACGAATAATGAATAAACTCTATCAACATGGTTTGAGCTTACTTGAGCTGATGATTGCCCTAGCACTCGGATTAATCTTGGTGGCTGTGGCTATACAAATGTTTATTTCCTCTCAATCAAATTTATCGTTGCAGCGTGGTTTAGGTGACTTACAGGACAATGGTCTGTTTGGAATTGATTTTGTTGCTAAAGACTTACGTAAAGTGAATCTTGGTGCATCTTTACCGGTTTTGGATTCAAAGATTGCACAAGGTGGGATAATTTTGTCTGCAAGTAATATTACAGGTACCTCACCCACTGGAACTGGCACGATTAATTTATCTGGTTTACAACAAAATGAAATGTCAGGTACAGCATTGCTGCCTGGTACATCTAACTTTGTGGGTCAAAAAAGTGATCAGCTGACCATTCAATATAAAGCTGTGCAAAATGTTTATGATGATGCAACTTTTTTACGCAAGGTCAACAATGGTCTTAATACAGCCGAGCAAGAAATTGTTGTAGGTTATGACTGTGAAGGCGGAAAAATTCTGCTTCGAGATGTTGCCAATCAAGTGTATATCGTGCAGCGTTATTTTGTAAAACCAGTCACAGATCTGACTACACCTGATGGTCAAACTGATCCAAATCTTGCCCTGTATTGTGATGCCGGACGATATCAGTTAGGTGCTGTGGAAGATGCATATGCAGCAACTCAACCTGAAAACCGTAGAGTGGATGTCATAGGCCTAAATAAGAATAATCAAATTATTTTACGTCGTGTTGATCACTTTCGGGTCTTGCTTGGCGTGGCAGAAGGAAACTATACCGAGAGCAGTAAATTCAGATATATGACCTTAAGCGACTATAAAGCGCTCACCACGAACTTGCCGCAAATTCGTAGTGTGAAATTGGGACTTGTGATCCGCTCTCAAGATGCTGTACCAAGTTCAGTGATAAAAGCGGATCAAAGTTTTAATATTTTAGATTTAAACGCCTTGAAACTGGTGGGTTCACAAGACAATTACTTACGTCAAGTACTCATACAAACCATTGCCTTGCGTAATGCTCTTGGGGAGGACTTAAGATGATAAATTCTCGAGTGCAGCAAAAAGGTTCAACTTTAGTGGTGGTGTTAATCATGTTGGTGATTATTACCATTATTGGTGTGGTGGGCGTGCGTCATAGTATGACCTCATTAAATATTGCAACCAATAGTCAAATTAATGAATTGTTAAGACAAAGCTCTGACTCTGCCATGTTGGCTTTAGAAGATGTCAGTGATCTTGAACAACTCTCTACTGCTAATGGGATTTTAGGTTTTATTAGTCAAGCTGAAAATCTGAATAAAGAGTTGGTGTTTTGTTTTAAAAAGAATCAAGGTATCGCGTTTACCATTAATCAAGCCAGCATGCTTGAGTTCACATCAACAGGCATCAGAAATTCAACTTTGGGCAAGCGAGGCTTTTGTAAGCCAAAAAACAGTTTGTTTTATACCAGTGAACGTAATGCTGTGCTGACGCAAGTGGCGATTAGACGTTCAACTGCAGGCGTGCTAGAACCAGCCTTCTCAAACTATGTTACAGGTACGGATTTTGTCTCGGCCAAAACACAAAATAACGAGCGTTTCACCATTTATGCCACATCTGTTTTACCTTCAGTAGGTGGGGCTAATAAGGATGATATTGAAAATTGTTTATCAAATCATTTTAGTGGCAGCATTCAAAGTTTATCTTTAAATATTGACAGTCCTGCTGCAACAACAGTTTCACAGTGTTTGGAAAAATTAGGCGTGCCATATATCACCCAAGTGGCTGATTATAGCTATATGGTAGGTTTTAACAAGTTGCCGGCAAGTAACTGATAGCATGGGAGTATTTACAATGAAAAAGACAATAATCAGCAATGCTATTGTTATGGTATTAGCAACAACAGGCCTCATGACTCATACCACATGGGCCAGTGATCGTGATATTTATCAACGCGGTGGCGAAGGTTCATCTGCGGTTATGATTTCACTGGATGTAAGCCGAACCATGCGTGAAAAATTTGGTACGCTTAAAGATGGTAACGGTGACTATTATGGTTGTGTACAGAGTGTTCAAGAGCCAGAAGAACTTTTAATTGGTAATAAAAACCGTAAGGTTGATTCAAAATATTGTGTCTATACCGATGACTTCATTAAATTTAATAATTTTTTCTTAAGAAAAAAATTCCCCTCTTATGAAGCTTATATTAAGCAAACCTGTGACTTTATCCCGCGCAATATGGCGTTGAGTGGACGTGAAAATAATATCTACCAATGTTATGACCGTTTAACGCGTGCCAAAATTGCACTGATTGGTTTGCTTGATGGTGATGTAGTACGCGACATCACACCATTAAGTGATGACAAAGTCATAGGCTTGAGTATTTTCCCAGCATATTTGGTCAGTAATGACGACAATAGTAAGCATGCTGATAAGGCTGCTGCTGTAGTGGTGCCCGCTCGTCGTCTTGATGCAAAAGTCACTTATAAAAATCAGCAAATGACGCAGCGCGAAGCATTGGTACAAGGTATTTTAGACACCACAGATGAAAAGAAAAGTTTATGGGATAAAATTACCGAAAACGATAACGTCCCCATTGGTAGTGCTTTAGCAGAATCGGCAGCATATTTAATGGGCACGACCACCAATGCCGGCTTTAAAGAAATGCAAACAGCTTGGATTAAGTGGAATGACCGAAAATCTCAAGAATCATTTACACGTCCAGTAAAGTCGCTCACCAATTGTGGTGGTAATATATGGAATAAGGATGGTAAATGGGATGAGTTTGGTCAATGTACATATTGGGCAGATGGTGAGTGGGATGCTGAACTTGAGCCTTATGATGACATGTATACCCGTAATGAGAAAAATGATGCTCAGTTAACATGGGATCGTGGTTACTTCTTAATTAATGATGACACAAAACATTTAAAAACCAGTGGTTATCGTTATGCACCTGCTGAGGTATTAGATGGTATTAACTATAAAGCCCCTGATTTAATTAACAAACAGGTTAAAGATCCTTCCTTAAAATCATGTCATGCCCAAGGGATTTACGTGGTCACGGGTGGTTTATCACATATAGGTGATGCCTCTCAGAACCAAGGCTCGATTGACTTTTACATGAAAAGGATGATGAGTCGTTCCTTAGGGGACACCAATTATCGTACCAATATGTGTAAAAATGGTGCACTCAAAGACTATACTAATGTCTTTGGCAATGAAAATAGTACCCTAGATAACTCAAGTTGGTCGTGTATCTCCGCCTATGCGGAAAAACTAAAAACAGGTGCTAACCCAGTCGGTTTAAGTATTAAAACAGCAGTGGTAGGTGTGGGTAA